>JACRHP010000002.1 GCA_016212005.1 Candidatus Omnitrophota bacterium
AGAATTCATGCATAAAATTGGAAAAATGTTCCAAATTTGCCCTAAAAATGGGGCACCCAACTAAAGGTTATAATTTTTATTTTCTCGACGATGACTCTTTGCAAAGAATCGTTTTTTCAAAAAAGTGACGAAGTCAGGAGCCCGATGAAACTTTTCCTCATTTTTTCCTCCCGGAAATATATTTTTTATTATTCACGTCCGGGAGTATACGTTAGGCGTGTTAAGAAATGATGGCGGGCGCGTGAATTCTGTGTGAAATTTTTTGTTCCTGCAGAAGCAGGAACAAAACCCCTGCGTTTGTTTTACGAGCTTGCTATCAATTAAAAGCGAGTAAAACAGCAGGGGTAACCAACGAGCGAAACTGCGGGGGGACCGAAATTAAACAACTTTGGGAAGAGTAAAACGAAAGGTCGACCCGCTATTGAAGCGGCTCTCGACGGAAACCTCTCCGCTGTGGGCCTGGAGGATGTGCTTGACGATGGCAAGGCCCAGCCCCGTTCCGCCCAGATCGCGGGAACGGGCCTTGTCGACACGGTAAAACCGCTCGAAGATCCGGGGGAGGTCTTCCTGGGGGATGCCGATCCCCGTGTCGGCGACGCTCACCTCGACGGAACGCGGCGTTTCGCGCGCGCCGACGGTGACACTGCCGCCCGCGTTATTGTATTTAATGGCGTTTTCGACCAAATTAAAAAGCACCTGCGCGATGGCCGCCTCATCGATCCTGACCTTCGCCAGACGGCGCGGGATATCTTTCTTCAGCGTGATGGAATTCTTCCCCGCCTCCTTATTCATCCCAGCCAAGACCCGGTCAATGACGGTTTCCAGAGAGCATTCCTCCAGCGCGAGTTTCATTTTTCCCGATTCGATACGGGAAAGGTCCAGCAGGTCGTTAATCAGTTTGGTCAGCCGCCCGGCGTCATCGTGGATAATGCGCAGGAATTCACGGGCGTGCTCCTTGTCATCGAGCGCTCCTTCCAGTAAGGTTTCAGTGTAACCCTGAATGGTCGAAACCGGCGTGCGCAGTTCGTGGGAAACGTTGGCGACAAAATCCCGGCGGACTTTCTCCAGGCGGCGCAGTTCGGTAATATCATGGAAGACCAGAACCGCGCCGTCGATCGCGCCTTCCCGCAAAACCGGTGTCGCGTGCACCAAAAGCACTCGTTCCTCCGGCTGTAACAGCGTGATCTCCCGGGATTCCAGACGGCTGCGGGTGGTCAAAACGCGCTCGGCCAGTTCCTGGATATCGATATTGCGGATGACCTCCAGCGGCTTTTTGCCCGTCACTTCCGTGTCGACTTGCAGAAATTTTCTTAAAGTCTGGTTCATCAGGACGATCGCGCCGCGGCCGTCGATGACCATGACCCCGTCGAACATGCTCAAAAAAACCGCTTCCAGCCGGGATTTGTCGGCGATGAACTCTTCCATCCTTAACTGGATCTGATGGGACATGGAATTAAGCGAGTCGGCCAGCTCTTCCATTTCCTCACGGGCGCCGAGGGAGATCCTCCGCGAAAAATCCCCGTCGGCAAAAGATTTGGCCCACGCCGCGGTTTCCCGAAGGAGCCGGGGGATCAAAAGAGAAACGATCTTGTGACGGATCTTCATTCGCCGGAAGACTCCTCGTCGCGCAACCGGTAGCCGTGCCCGCGGACGGTCTCGACGTATTTCCCCATTTTCCCTAATTTCTGACGTAAACGTTTGATGTGCGTGTCCACGGTGCGCGTGGTGACGTCCGCGTCGATGTCCCAGACGTCGTTTAAAAGCCGCTCGCGCGACTGCAGGCGGCCGCGGCGTTCCAGCAAAAGGACGAGGAGCTTGAATTCCATCGCGGTTAACTGGATTTCACGCGCAGCGACGGTGACTTTATGACGTTCCCGGTCGACGGTCAGTTGGCCCGCCGTCAGAACGGGCGCGGATGAGGCTGCGGCAGGCTCGCCGCGGCGCAAAATGGCCTTGATGCGCAAGACCAGTTCCCGTGGACTAAATGGCTTGACCATATAATCGTCGGCGCCAAGTTCCAGGCCCAGCACGCGGTCGATCTCCTCGGCGCGCGCGGTGAGCATCAAGACCGGGATCGCGGTCCACGCCGGTTTTCTCCTGATCTCCTTGCACAGCTCAAATCCGTCCATCCCGCCGGGAAGCATGATATCCAGCACGATCAGATGGACCTTCTGGCGCTCCAGTTCTTCAAAGGCCTGCGCCGCGCCCGGCGCGGCCCGGCACTCAAACCCGGCTTTTTCGAGATTGTACTGGATCAACTTAAGGATATGCGGATCGTCCTCGATGATAAGAATTTTTTGCCGCATCATAACTGTTCCATTGTCTTTAATTGTAAAATTTTCTTGGTATATTCGACTTTCCCCGATTGTTTTTTATAAATATCCGTAAAATCTAAAGGCAACTGCGCGAGTTTGACCGCGGCGGTTTCCCGCACGGCTTTGAGCGAAGGCAGCGCTTCGGTCAATTTCCCGTCGTGGATGACCGGTCGCAACAACATCTGCGCGCCTTCCGGGGCCTTTTCCGTCGCGAGACCGATCACATCGTTCTTGAACATTCCTTTACCGTCGTATTGGCGAAACACCTGCTTTTTCCCGGGGATGGTTTTTTTCTGCGGACTGGTCTTGGATTTATATTTGAGCGTCCCGTTTTTTTCCTGGATCTGCACGAGCTTGTAGGTCAAATCCAGCGCCGGATAATCGCGGGAAGTCACCATATCCGTCCCAACACCGAATGAATCAATCGGTGCCCTGGCCTTGACCAACTCGGCGATCTTGTATTCGTTCAAGTTGCCGCTGGCCAGGATCTTGACGTGCGGCAAACCGGCTTTATCCAGAACATTGCGCACCCTTTTGCTAAGCGTCTTTAAATCCCCACTGTCCAGGCGCACCCCTTTTAACTTCTCCCTCAAAGGCATCTGGACGATTTTCCGGACACTGCGAACCGTATCGTAGGTATCCACGAGCAAAATGATGCTCTCAGGGAAGGCCGCGTGATACCTTTCAAAAGATTCCTCTTCCGAATCGAAAGCCTCGACCCAGGAATGGGCCATAGTCCCATAGACGGGGATCCCGAATCTCTTTCCCGCGTACACGTTGGAGGTGCCGACACATCCCGCGAGATACGACGCCCGCGCGGCCAGAACGCCCGCCTCGGGCCCGTGTGCCCGGCGGGAACCAAAATCAATAACCCCGCGGGCGATACCATCGGCGCGCGCAGCGGCAACGATACGCGCCGCCTTGGTGGCCACCAGACTTTCGATATTCGTGACCGACAGCAAATACGTTTCGAGAATCTGGGCCTCAATGATCGGCGCCTCTATCTGGACGACCGGTTCCCGCGCGAAAAAAATCTCCCCTTCCGGCATGGCCCAGACCTCGCCGCTGAATTTAAATTTTTTAAGATAATCAAAGAAATCATTTTTGACGTGCTGAAAAACAGGCAGGCCTTTCAAAAAAGCGATGTCTTCGTCTTCAAAACGCAAATGGAGAATATACTCGACGATCTGTTCCAGCCCGCAGGCAACCAGAAAGGATCGATTCTCCGGCATGGTGTGGCAGGAGAGCTCGAAGGTGGCGCGCACATCCGTCTTGTTCTGGAAATACCCGGCGGCCATCGTCAGTTCGTAGAGGTCGACCTTGAGGCCATCGCTGGAATTCCTGGCACTCATTTTCTGTTCGCCTCCAGCTCCTTGAAGGTTATCTCGACCGCGCCGGCGGCGACCATTGCTTCAATAGCCCGCTTCGAATCGTCCGGATGGATATTCACGCCCTTAACGGCGTCCGTCAAAAGCTTGACCTTAAAATCTTTCAGCGCGTCCAAGACCGAGGCCTTCACGCAATAATCCGTGGCCAGCCCGCCGACAAAAAGTTCCTGGACATCCGATTGCTTCAAGATTTCTAAAAGCGTCCGTCCTTTTTCGTCGACTGCCTGAAAGGCCGAATAGCTGTCCTTGTCCGGGTCCATTCCCTTGGACACGACGATTGCCTGTGGCGGAAATTTCAGTTGCGGATGAAAGGCGGCGCCCGGGGTATTCGCCACGCAATGGACCGGCCATGGCCCGCCGAAGTCCTTGAAGTGTTTAGTCCGGCGCGGATGCCAGTCCCGTGAAGCGATAACGGGATTTTTATCTTTGACAAAAATTTCGATATAACGGTTCAAGACGGGGACGACCCGGTCGCCTTGCGCCACCGCCAGGGCGCCGCCGGGGCAAAAATCATTTTGCACGTCGACGATCAGAAGCGCTGGA
Organism: Candidatus Omnitrophota bacterium; assembly: GCA_016212005.1. Lineage (GTDB taxonomy): Bacteria > Omnitrophota > Gorgyraeia > Zapsychrales > Zapsychraceae > UBA10015. The sequence continues at coordinate 4,247 of JACRHP010000002.1, forward strand.
GACATCAGACCATCCTCCGTTCCAGGAGGAGCATGCGAAACGTCTGGGCGTTATACACGGCAAAGCCCTGCTCGTCGTTACTAAAAAATACATACAGGGTGTGGACCCGGTCGCGCCGGCCGCGCAGCTTGTCCGCGAGGCCCTCCAGTTCTTTCCGGGAATAATGGGAATTATAAAAAGTCTGTCCGCCGTGGCAGCGCAGATAAATAAAATCCGTCGTAGTCACCCATTCGGCGGAGTGTCCTCCTCCAGAGGAGGAGGAGGCCGAATCGTTCAGGCATAAACAGCAGCGGAAATCTCTCAACGCTTTATAAATATCGTCGCACAGCCAGCTTGGGTCTTTAAAATCGAAGACGTGGCGGACGTCCCTGAACAATTGAGTTTTCTTAAGCTGCTGGCAGAAACCCGTCAGCAATTCGCGGTCTTTTTTAAATCCCTCCGGCAGCTGCCAGAAGAAACAGGCGGTTTTCGGTTTCAGCAGCCGCAAATTTTCCGCCAGCGTTGCCAGCGCTTCCCCGGTATCCTTCAACTGCTTGACGTGCGTGATGAATCTGGACCCCTGGACGGCAAACTGGAATTCGCGCGGAGTGGCCCGCAGCCAGGTATTGGCCATCCCGGTATCCGGGAGCTGGTGGAAGGTGCCGCTTAACTCGACGGCGTTAAACTGCCGGCCGTAGAATTCGAGCCATTGATCCTGTTTAAGATCTTTATGATAAAAAACGCCGTTACCCCAATGGGGATACTGATAACCGCTTGTGCCGATGTAAAGTTTCATGCCCATTTTTTCGTCGCTCGTATCTCGCCGTCCTCCGAAGGAGGAGTATCTCGCCTTGCCACGAAATACGAGATACTAGATACGAGATACGTTAAATATCCAATACAACCCTTGTTTTCCACTGCCCCTGGCTTTCGCTTACCTGAAACTGATGCATGGTCACCGCTTTGACGTCGACGTTGAGCGGATGTTTCTTGGGATCCAGCATTTCGCCGTACGCCCGTGCCGTTACCGACCACATGCCTTTTTGCTCCTTGAACCGCATTCGCGCGACCCGCAATAAAAGCTGCTCGGCATCCTTATAATAGATCAATTCCTGTAAAAATTGGAATAAAAGCATTTCCAGGGTTTGCGCTTCTGCCGAAATCTCGCGCCATAATCTTTCGGTGATCGTGCCCAGGTCTTCGACCATCACGTTCATCAGCGCGTCGGCGGCGGCGATGAACATCTCATCTTTCGAATTTCCGTAAGCCTCAAAGGCGATATCCGCCGTGGCGACGTCATCTAGATAGTGATACGGCATATTAGGGTCAAGTGGCCAAGGTCCTGGGGCCAGGGTCTTTTTCTGGACCCCGGTTCCTTGCCCCTTGACCCTCTCTCATCCTTTTACATTACCTATCGGCACAAAACGCGCCACGCGGCGGCTGATGCCGGCTTGTTCGGTGGCGGTGGTGACATCGTCGATGCTTTTGTACGCCGAACCGGCTTCCTCGGCGAGCCCGGCATAGGACGCGGTGTGGACGTAGATCCCGCGTTTACGCATGTCATCCTGGAGCTTTCTTCCCTGAAACATTTCTCTGGCCTTGCGCCGGCTCATGGTCCGGCCACTGCCGTGCGCCGTCGAGCAAAATGTCTCCCTGCTCCCCTCCACGCCTGCCAACAAATAGGAGCCCGTTTCCATACTGCCGCCGATAATGACCGGCTGTCCGGTCTTTTGATAAATGCCGGGAATGCCTTGCATCCCGGGGCCGAAGGCGCGCGTGGAACCCTTGCGATGCACGAGCACTTTTTTATTTTTTCCGTCGATCACATGCTCTTCGAGCTTGGCGATATTGTGCGCCACGTCATAAATTTGGTGCATTCCAAGTTCTTGCGACGTTTTGCCGAACACTTGCGCGAAGACTTCCCGGATCCGGTGCAAAATCACCTGCCGGTTGGCAAAGGCCATATTGACCGCGCATTTCATCGCCTTGAAATAATCCTGGCCTTCAGGCGAATTGAATGGCGCGCAGGCGAGTTCGCGATCTTCGACATCAAGATGATATTTACTCTGCATGACTTTCAAAAAAATCTGCAGATAATCGGTCGCCACCTGATGCCCAAACCCGCGGCTGCCGCAATGGAACATCACGACGATCTGGTTGGGCTTGGTGATCCCGAATTGCGCGGCCAGTTCTTGATCAAAAATATTTTCGGGTTTGGCGACCTGGATCTCCAGATAATGATTTCCAGAACCCAGCGTGCCGAGTTGATGAAATCCGCGCTCGACGGCGTGGTCGCTGACCTTGGAGACGTCCGCCCCGGACATGCAGCCGCCTTCCTCGGTACGCTCCAGATCCTCCTGCCAGCCGTAGCCCTGTGCCACACACCACGGCGCGCCCTGTTCGACGACATGTTTGAATTCATTCTTGGAAATTTTGACGAACCCTTTGCCGCCCACGCCGCAGGGGATCTGTTGAAAAAGCCGATCGACTAGATCCGTCAGGTGCGGCTGCACTTGATCATATGTGAGGTTGGTCGCGACAAGGCGCATGCCGCAATTGATATCAAAGCCAATACCACCGGGGGAAATGACGCCGGTTTCGGCGTCCATCGCCGCGACCCCGCCGATGGGAAAGCCGTAGCCCCAATGCCCGTCGGGCATACAGTAAGAATATTTGAGGATGCCGGGAAGTTTCGCTACATTGGCCGCCTGCTCAAAGACAGTCTCATCCATGTCTTTCAATAATTTTTCACTGGCGTAGATACGCGCGGGCACGAGCATGCCCTTGCGGAAGGTGACCGGAAGTTCCCAGACTGTTTCAGAAATTTTTTTGATCTCGGCAGGTACAGCCATACGACGCCCCCTTTCAATGCACGGGCTTCATTATATCACTTTTATTATTTATGAGGGGTGGGATTATGCGTTCTTAAAATTTCAAGGACATGATCATCCTCGACCTGTTCGAAATGGGAATAAAACCGGCTTAAAGCGTAGAACGTTTCGGGCATCCGCAAACACACCAGCTCGTCCGCGTGTTTACTCAGGCGCTGGAGGGTGTCTTCGGGGCCGACGGGAATGGCCGCGATCAGTTTGCACGGCTTTTCACAACGCGCCGACCACAACGCGGCCTCGAACGTGGCGCCGGTGGCGACCCCGTCGTCAGTGACGATCACGGTACGGTCTTTTAAAGGAATTTTGGGATGGACTTTGCGGAATAAGGCGGCGCGGCGTTTGATCTCGGCAATTTGGCGTTTTTTTTCTTCTTCGATATACGCCTCATCGGCCCCGGCCCGGCGCGCGTATTCCTGGTTCAGGTAGAGATGACCGTCTTCGCTGATCGCGCCGACGGCGAATTCGGGGTTACCCGGCGCCCCGATCTTTCTGGAAAGGACAATGTCCAGTTGCGCACCTAATTCCCGCGCCAATGCCTGGGCGACAACCACGCCACCCCGCGGGATCCCTAGGACAACCACGGACCCCTGTATAATTTTCTCAAACGCGCGCCCCAGCAACTTGCCGGCCTCAACACGCTCCACAAAAGGCTCATCAGAACGCTCCAAAATCAAAATCTTTGTCTTGTCAACCTTCATTGCCCGCTACACATACCTAAATCACCTGGAAGAAACTTCGTAAACCGCCATCACCAGAAAATTTTCTCCCTCTTTACTTTCAACGATGACCAACTGTTCACGGACAAGCCTGCTGATACTCATATTGATCATGTGCATCGGGACGCCTACATAATCAACAATCTCTTTGACCTTGACCGGCTGCGCGCGTTTCTTAAGAAGGTCCATTATTTCACCCGTCACTCTTCTGTCTTCGGTGAACATGTCGCCTTCCCTCCCTTTAATCAACTTGTAGTGGTATTGAATTAAGGGTCGCCCTTTAAAACAGTTCACCTCCTTTTTCTTCTTTATTTATATTGTACTCCCGGCCCTGGGGAATAGTAAATAAATAAGAATTTTTCCCGAAAGTTTCATGACTTGTTTTCCCCCACTGATATTTCCGATAAAGATAAGAAAACATATCCGCAGTTAAGGTTTGAAAAAAAATACAGGGAGAAGCTCCGGAAAAAGACGGCGAACGGCAGGCCGGACGACAAAACAACCGCCAGCGCCGCGGCCGCCGCCGGGATCCCCAGGATAACCGCGATAATGACAAACAGAAAAGTCATTTTCAGCAGGACCGCGAAGACGAAATACAGCAGGCCGAAGGCGACCGCGCCGGCCAGCACAACCATCAGCCCGACGACATAAAACACCACAACCGCCATAACCAGCGCCGCGAGCCACAGCCCCAGGCAAACAGAAAAATATTTCCAGAAATCACCGATGTGGCCACGGTAAATAGCCAAAAATTTGCGCCACGCCGGAATAAACGTCGTCTGTTCTATGGCCATCAGAGGAACGACGAAATCATGGATAAAAACGCCGGCGATGACAAGGTCGAAAAACAACGCCAGGCCGGTTAAAAACAGCGGCGCGATCCAGTTCAGCCATATCCCCGCCGGCCACGCCGCGATCTGTTGCCAGCCCACACCAATACCACTCAAAGGCAGGACCAGCCAGGTGACGAAGACAAGCAGAAGCGCGAGCCCAGCCAGGCCCAGCACCAGATAAAGCCTGAACAAGGCGTTGCCCTGCGGCTTGAACCGCCGCAACGGCTCCCGGACGGAGGCGTCATTACGTACAACAGCGTTATACCAGACAAACTGGAACCGCGCGTTGAACCACATCAATGCCAGCCAGAAAATAAGAAATGCCAGAAAAATACCGGTCAAAACGGGAATACCGGCGGAGGATTTGGCCCAGGCAGAAAATTGCTGAAACTCCTGAAAACTTTTGTGCTTCATCGCATCGTCGGAATAAAGCGGGAATTGTCTGTCAGGGGAGACAGCACTGCCGGCCGTTTCCGTTCCAACGACCTCAGTAACGGCGGCATGCGCCGGCCTGTCCCGATTCTTCCCACCTAAAACACTTCCCCCGCAAAATAATGTTCCAGCCAGGAAAGCGATGAACGAAAGGAGAAACCACTTCCTGAAGGAAAAAGGATGAAACAGGATTTGCCCCGTCCAATCAAGGCTCGCTCTAATTAACGACCGCATCCCCAGATGCGGCAATACCTGTTGAACAGCCGGCGCGTTGCGGCTTTGGGCGGACCAGAAACGTATGCTTAAATAAAAAACAAGACCGAAGATAATCCAGTTCAGACTGGCCATGATCTCCCTTCCCTATGGATCTTTCTCGAAAAGCGCCCGGTACTGCCCGTAACCTTCTTTTCCCAAATCCTCTTTGGGAATAAAGCGCAGTGACGCGGAATTGATGCAATAGCGCTGGCCCGCCGGGCCGGGGCCGTCGGGGAAAACATGTCCCAGGTGCGAATCCGCGTGTTTACTGCGCACTTCGGTGCGGCTCATCCCGAGGCTCTCATCTTCTTCCGCAACGATATTACTTTCTTCCAGCGGCCGCGTGAAGCTCGGCCAGCCGGTACCGGAGTCGAACTTGTCCGTGGAACTAAAGAGCGCTTCGCCGGAAATAATATCGACGTAAATCCCTTCCTTCTTATTATTCCAGTACGCGTTATTAAAGGGTTGTTCCGTGGCGGCGTTGCGGGTCACTTCGTACTGCAGCGGCGTCAACTTTCTCTTGAGCTCTTTCGGGGACGGGATATTGCACAAAGGCCCCGTGTATTTCTTGCCTGGGTCATTCGCCCAGGTCTTTTTCAAAAACGGCTCGCGTCCCGAGCCGTACTTGTATTGATTATAATGCTCGGCGTTGGTTTTGTAGTAATCCTGATGATAACCTTCCGCGGAATAAAAGTCGCGGGCGGGCAAAATTTCAGTGACGATCGGCTTTTTAAACTTGCCGGAGTCGGCCAAGGCCCTTTTCGATTCTTCAGCGAGCTTTTTCTGCCCGGCATCGTGATAAAAAATCGCGGTGCGATACTGCGGCCCGCGATCGGCGAACTGCCCATCGGGATCGGTGGGGTCAATCTGCCGCCAGAACACGTTCAAAAGGTCGGCGTAAGAAACCTTCGCGGGATCATACGTCACCTGCACCGCCTCACGGTGCCCGGTCTGGCCGGTGGAGACTTCATCATAACTTGGGTCCGTTTCCTTACCGCCCGTGTAACCGGCGATGACATCAACGACACCTTCCATTTTCTCAAACGATGGCTCCATGCACCAGAAACACCCACCGGCAAAAGTGGCTTGAGCATAAGAAGATTTTTGAGCGCCCACCCGGCCCGTGGCAAGCATCAAAAACAATATGGCGAGCAACAATGTTTTCTCCATAACTTCTCCTTTTCAAAAGCCGGAACCGGGCTTTTTCAAGAATTCAATCTCTTCCGGTGTCGATGTCCGCCCCAATATTTTATTGCGATGCGGGAAACGGCCGAAACGCTCGACGATCGCGCAATGCCGGTTCGCGTAATCTAATGAATAGCGGTAATAATGGGTATTGTCCGGATTTTTCTTTTGGGATTCTTCCACCAGACCTGCAAAACATTGAACAGACAATTTCTGACTCTTAAGGTCTTCAGCGTGCATCAGCGGCATATAGATAAAGGTCCGCTCGATGAGATCAAGCGTACGCTCTTTTCGCCCCGTCGTCAACCGCAGCGTCAATTCCCGGGCCAGCGCATCACCCGTATATATCCGCGGCGTATCACGATACATATTACGCGTGAATTGATCGTATAAAAGAATCAAAGCGAGTGCCCCGGTAACAGACTCCTCCCACGCCTTGTATTCCCCAATAAGAGCGCTGTCCAAGTCAGACTCAAAACGCTCCCGGATCTCCTGGTCCAGCACCTTGCCGGCATTAAACCATTTGTTGAACGGCCGTTTGCTCTTGTCGATAGGTGTCGAATCATCGACACCTTCGAACCAGAACTGGAGAATGGCCTGAATTCTATTCATTTTCAAGTCACCCAGTCACAACGTCACAAGGTCACCGAAGTTGGTGACTTGGTGACATGGTGACTTTGTGACTTAATGGTTTCTATCAAATATTCACTCTTAATGTTCTGTAAACTGTTGAAAATGTTGGCCACGATCATCGGATTCTCAAGCTCGAACTGGCGCAGCATTTTCTTGATCAGCATCCGGTGCGAGGTGTCGTCGTTGGCGCATTTGGATTGTCCCATGCCGGCGATGCCGAGCTCGTGGGCCAAACGCACCATCGCTTCCTCGCGCACATACGCCAAGGGACGGATGATGGTGAGCTTCCCGTCGAAAAGCTCCTGCTTTGGCTTCATCGCGGCGATCTCGCCGCGGTAAAACTGATTTAAAAGGATCGTCTCCACAATATCGTCCATATGATGCCCGAAGGCGATCTTGTTGAACCCCTCGCGGTCCGCCAATTGGAAAAGCGCCTTGCGCCGGTTCCATGACCAGCGGAAACAGTCGATATCCTCATATCTTTCGTCTTTGAGAGAATCCGCCTTCTCAACGAGGCACGGGAATCCTTCCTTCTCTAAATAATCAATGAGGATCTGCGGGTTAAAATCGGAAAATTCAAAATCGATATGGACCGCCGTGAAGTCGAACTTGACCGGACTTATGCGCAGGCGGTCGCGCAAAACGTGCAGCAGCGAGAGACTGTCTTTGCCGCCGGAGACCGCGACCGCGATACGGTCGCCTTCCCGGATCATATCGAATTCGACAAGAGCCTTGCCCGCGCGCTTGGAAACGGCGGTCAAAGCCGGGGTCTCTTTTTTCGATCTTATCTGCGTCAGCGTCATGACAGGTGGCGCACCTGAAGGTCGTCACCAAGTTTTTTGAAAAGCCCCTCCCAGTGCGGATCTTTTCCCGTGGAATGCTGACCCGGGACGTGGAGCTGCCGGCTGATGTCGACGTAAGCGGTCTGGGCGCGCCATAAATCGAGATTAAGGTGCAAGGGCGCCAGCGCGCGCAGGATATCATGGACCAGCTGCAATAAACGCGTGTCCCGCGGCGCCTCCTGCAGCCTGCGCATCAAAAGGGTGATCTTTTTGACGGCCGCGAACCTGACCCCGGTCTTGTCGACCTCGAAGGACCAGCGCCTGATGTCGGCGGCGACGCGCTCGAGGGCCTTGATATCCGTCTCTTCACGGTTCAAGAGGTCCACCAGGTCGCGGTTGAGGATAAACTCAATGCAGGTGACCAGGGCTTTGGGAAGCGCGATGTGCAGTTCTTCCTTGACCCCCATCAAGGGGTAATAACGCTCGTAAATACCGCGCAGGTACGCCTCGAACTCTTCCATCGTGGAACGGAGGATCTCGTCGAAGATCCGTTTTTGCTCGTCCTTGAACAGATATTTAAGCGCGTACTTGCCCGCGCCGAAATGCTGTTCCATCAAACGATCCTCTTGCGCGAGGTTGTTATCGGCGAAGGCCTTGTCCATCTCATGCTGCATCGCGCGAAACGCCTCCTCGCTTGTCTGCGGCCGCGCGCCGGCACGAAGGTCGTGGTCCCCAGAGTGGAACACCGCGAAATCGACGACCCCTTCTTCCCACGTGATCCGTGAGCGGATATGGGCGCAACCGGTGACCAGCATCCGCCCTTCGGATTGTCGAAGATCGTAATTGCGCGCGCGGACCGTATAACAATAGATCTCTTTTTCACGGGCGTGGTCGTCGAACATTGCGGAGACCGCGTAATGGGCGCCCACGCGGGCCAGGTCCGCGACGGCGGGCTTGACGAATCGTTCATAAACGACCGCCCCGTTACGCAAGTCCGCGATATTGCCCGGGGCCGTTTCCAGCAACGCCGTAAACCCCATCTCAAAATCCTGCCCGAAGAGCTCGTTGGCCAGCTGCAGGACGCGTCCGGCGTACTGCAAAATTTGTACCGCCTCGATGCCGGAGATCTCGTCGAAAAACCAGCCGCAGCTGGTGTACATGAGCATGGCGTGGCGCTGCAATTCAAGGAGCTTCAGGACCTTGACTTTCTGCCCGGGGTCAAGCTCTCCCCGGAAATTCTCCCGCAAGAATTTCTCGACGTTCTGCGGCGAGCGGTCCAGGACGGCCCCGATATAATTGTCCCTGGCCGCCCACGGATCGCCGGTAAATTCGCCCATATCCCGTTCGTAAAGCGGGGCCAGCCGGTCGCGCAACCAGTCCATGGCCGCGCGAAGCGGCGAGCGCCACTTCTGGTGCCAGCCGTGGTGGCCGCCGATGCAACACCCGCAATCGGAGCGCCAGCGTTCCACCCCGTGCATGCAGCTCCAGGAAGTGTTCTCGATGATCTGGACCTCGTGCGTCGGCGGGAACTTCGCCAGATGGTGCGCGTAAACCGTCACCCTGGCGAGATTATGCGTCGTGATATGGTGCAGGCAATACGCCAGGGCCATTTCCCCGTAGCTGTGGTGGTGGCCGTAGGTTTCGCCGTCGGTGGCGATGTGGACCAGTTTCGCCGCAGCGGTCTCCCGCGGGAAGACCCCCAGGAGACGGTTCGCGAAACGCTCACCGTCTTTCAAAAGGTCCGCGAAAGCGACCTCCCGCGAAACCGGACCGTCGTAGAAAAAAATGTTGATCGCGCGCCCGGATGGAAGCCGGCACAGATACGCCATGTGCGGGTCGATGCTGTCGCCCTTGATGCCGGCCCAGCTGTGTTCGCCGATCTTGCGCACACTCGCCGCCTGGTGCGGCGCCAGGACGGTAAAAAGGATCCCCTGTTCCGCCAGCGCCTCCAGCGTCGGGATGTCGACCGCCGTCTCGGCAAGCCACATCCCCTCCGGCTTTCTCTTGAAGCGGTATTCGAAATCCCGGATGCCCCAGACGACCTGCGTGCGCTGGTCGCGGACGTTGGCCAGCGGCATGATCATGTGGTTATAGACCTGGGCGATGGCGGCGCCGTGGCCGGAAAATTTCTCGAGGCTTTCCCTGTCGGCCTTCAGGACGTTTTCATAATCCTCGGGCGCGTGGCGCTCCATCCAGGACAACAGCGTCGGACCAAAATCGAAACTGATCGACGCGTAATTGTTGACCATCTTGATGATCTTCTTGTCGGCGCCGAGGATGCGGCTGGCCGCGTTGGGCCCGTAACATTCCGCCGTGATCCGCTCGTTCCAGTCGTGATAGGGCCGCGCGGAATCCTGCGCCTCGATTGCCTCGAGCCACGGATTTTCCCGCGGCGGCTGATAAAAATGTCCGTGAATGCAGATATAGCGGTTCATCATACATAAGATATATACCACGGAAGCGCCGATTTGTCACAACTAACCTGATAAAAGATGGGGAATACCGCTTGTGGTGAATTACAAAGATAGGAACGAGACCACCGGAGACAGGTGCGTCACGCTTTTTTGAAGAACAGAACTCCCAGCGGCGGGAGGGTCAGCGAAAGCGACCAGGGCCGGCCGTGCCAGCCCGAATTCCAGGCCTCGCGGCCGCCACAATTGCCCGTGCCGCTGCCATCGTATTCTTTGGCATCGCTATTGAAGATCTCTCTCCAGAAACCGCCGGCGGGGACGCCGACCTTGTAATCATATCGTACAACCGGTGTAAAATTGCAGACGACAACCACCGTGTCCCGGGGAGAGGGGCCTTTGCGCAGAAAACTCAAGACGCTGTTGTTCCCGTCGTTGCAGTCGATCCATTCAAATCCATCCTGCTGGAAATCGTTGGTGTACAAAGCCGGTTCCCCCCTGTAAACCCGGTTGAGGTCTTTGACCAGCCGCTGCATCCCCCGATGCGGACCGTATTCCAGCAAATGCCAGTCGATACTGCTGTCATGGTTCCATTCATCCCATTGCGCGATCTCATCACCCATGAAAAGCAATTTCTTGCCCGGGTGGCCGTACATATATGCATACAACGCGCGCAGATTGGCGTATTTCTGCCAGTCGTCGCCGGGCATTTTACGCAAAAGCGAACCTTTGCCGTGGACCACCTCATCGTGCGACAAAGAAAGCATAAAATTCTCCGTGAAGGCGTAGATCATGCTGAAGGTCAAATCGTTGTGATGGTGCTTGCGGTAAACGGGGTCTTTCTTGAAATACTCCAGCGTGTCGTGCATCCAGCCCATGTTCCATTTCATGCCGAAACCCAAGCCCCCCGCGTACGTCGGGCGCGAGACCATCGGCCAGGCGGTCGATTCCTCGGCGATCATCTGGACGTCCTTGTGGGCGCCGTAGACGACCGCGTTGAGTTTCTTTAGAAATTCGATCGCCTCCAGGTTTTCCCGCCCGCCGAAGGCGTTGGGGACCCACTCGCCCTCTTTGCGTGAATAATCCAGGTAGATCATCGAGGCCACGGCGTCGACCCGGATACCGTCGATATGGTATTTATCGAACCAGAACATCGCGCTGCTGATCAAGAAATTGATCGTTTCCTTACGGCCGTAGTTGTAGACATAGCTGCTCCAGTCGGGGTGGAACCCTTTGCGCGGGTCGTCGTGCTCAAAAAGGTGCGTCCCGTCGAAATACGCGAGCCCGTATTCATCGGAAGGGAAATGCGAGGGCACCCAGTCGAAGATGACGCCGATACCGCTTTGGTGGAACCGATCGATGAGATACATCAGGTCCTGCGGCGTGCCGTAACGGCTGGTGGGGGCGAAATAGCCGACGGTCTGGTATCCCCACGACCCCTCAAAAGGAAACGCCATCAAGGGCATGAACTCCACGTGAGTGAAACCCATGTCCTTGACGTAATCGATCAGTTCGTCGGCCATTTCCCGGTAGGTGAGCGAACGGCCGTTTTCCTCGACCTTGCGCCGCCAAGATCCGAAATGGAGTTCATACACGCAAAACGGGGCGCGAAGATCGTTGAATTTGTGGCGTTCCTTCATCCATTCCCGGTCGCCCCACGTGTAGTCCAGGTCCCAGACGATCGCGGCACTGCGCGGCGGCACTTCGCAGTAAAACGCGAACGGGTCGCGCTTGTCGACCTGATAACCGTTTTCTTTGGAAACGATAAAAAATTTATACTGCGCGCCCTGGCCGACGTTGGGGATAAACCCTTCCCAGATGCCGGAGCTGTCCCAGCGCGCGGCCAAAGGATACGAATGTTTGTTCCAGCCGTTGAAATCCCCCATCACGTAAACCGCCTGCGCGTTGGGGGCCATCACGGCGAAATAAGTGCCCGCAACACCTTGACGGGTCATGGGATGCGAACCTAATTTCTCATAAAGACGAAAATGCGTGCCTTCTTTGTAATGGTAGATATCGTGATCGGTTAAAAGGCTGGTGTCGTGATAGACGGAGGACTGCGGACGGGTGATCTTCTCCTTGATTTGGCTGAAGGAAAGTCCCGGAGATAATTTGGATGCTCCAGAACCGTTCTTTTTCTTCATTCCTGTTTCCTTGACTCCCAGAGGCACTGTGCTTCTCCCTTCTAAAAGAGAAAATAACAATATCACTTATCTTGTTATTTTTCAAGCATTTTTATCCCGTATCCAGGCGGGCTGGAGGATTATATCAAATATCCGCAGGATAGAACGGCAAAACCGAGGAGGGATAAGTGGCGCGGGATCAGATAAGGATTTCTTCCAACTGGCGCGCGTGGAGCCACTCTTTGCCGGGGGTTACGGCGAGACTTACTTGCTGATAGGTCAATTGAACCGGCTCCTGTTCTTGGGGCGGCAGATCCAGTCCTAACAGGAGCGGCAGATTGGTGATGGGGACGATGTTGATGATGACCGGCAGGAAGCCGTCGATAAATGCTAAATATTTCCTATATCTTCGCGTAAATTTTTAAAAACTTTCCTGGTCTCTAAAGCGCTAAGCTTATCTTGATTGCCTGGTCAATTTTTCTTAGATAAGTCGGAGGGACTTGCCCAATTTTGGCTTCCAGCCGGGATCGATCAATTGTTCGAATTTAAGAAAGAAGAACGGTCGATTTGGATTTTAGCCCGCCGGCACCTTTGGGAAGGCAGACGTTCACCGGATATTCTTTAAAAAAATCTTTTGTTGTCAGCGGAGCTATAATGGTTGTGGCGGCCGCTTCATTGCCGATGTTATTTTGAATAACAACAACCGGTCTTCATCCGGCTTGCTCAGAGCCGCGCGCTGGATCAAGGTTTACCCAAAAGAGATCGCCGCGCTTAATCGACATGTTTCCAGGACTCTCGGTCTGTTTTTTCGAAATCTTTCATGACATTTTTCGACTCCGCGGCCATTTCCTGATAACCTTCTCTCAACAAGACGTCCACGGTTTTCTGATGTTTAAGTTTCAGATAAGTACGAACCGCTTTTTGGATCAAAGTACTCCGTTTCGTACGCTCCTGTCTTACTTCCAGGTCCAGCTCTTTTTTAAGGTCTTCCGGAAATGTGATATTGAGATAAACCATAACCACTTCGCTCCTTTCCAGGATTCTATAATAAAGCAATGGAGCCCCACGGGCAAAGAGACTGGGTCAAATAAAGCCCGTTAGTTTGTAAGTTTATCGACGAAGAAAGTCATATTTATCGTCGAGAATGATATACAGTACTTTGTTAAAAACTATTTTTTCTCTGTTTATTACAAAAATCGTTCTTACGTAAAATTTGCGAAATCACAACTTGCGTAATTTCAATGCGTTGCGCCATAATTTCCTGTTTTCCTATTGATTCCCCGTCGTAAAC
>JACRHP010000017.1 GCA_016212005.1 Candidatus Omnitrophota bacterium
CAGGCCAACGCCCTGGCCATCGCCCGGCATCTGGAGCAGCACAAGCATGTCAGGAAGGTCTACTATCCCGGCCTCAAGAGCCATCCGCAATCCGCCTTGATCAAGAAACAGATGAGCGGGTTCGGCGGGATGCTGGCCTTTGAGCTGGACACGAAAAAGATCACGCCCGGCCAATTGTTCAAACGCCTGAAATATTTTTGCCTCGCCGAATCCCTGGGCGGGGTGGAATCGCTCATCGAACATCCCTGGTCCATGAGCCACGCCTCGATGGGCGAAAAGGCCCTGAAGGCCTCCGGCATGACCCCGGAGACCATCCGCGTCTCCGTCGGCATCGAAGGGACCCGGGACCTTATCGACGATCTGGACAATGCCCTTTCCGGATAACACTAACCCGTATCTTTCCGACCCTGACGTCCGTTTGATGCTTGACTTCCAGGGAGGTGACAAGGCCTCTTTTGAAGCCCTCATGCGCAAGTATTATCCCCGCCTGTTGAATTTTATCTACCGGTTTACGGGAAGCGCAGAGCTTGCTGAAGATTTGACCCAGGAAGTTTTCCTGAAGGTCTACAGCGCTTCGACCGCCTACCGGCCTAAGTCCAAATTTCAGACATGGGTCTACACGATCGCGAAAAATATCAGCCTCAACGAGCTGCGGCGTCATAAGAAGACACCCCTTTCTCTCGACGAACCATTCCTGTCAGAGGACGGCCCGGTGCAAAGGCAGCTCGAGGATACTCAAACGCCGCGGGCGGATGAACAGATGCTCCGCGATGAGACCTCGGCGGCGGTGCGCGCGGCGATCAACTCTTTGCCGGAGAACCAGCGCGTGGCCGTCATCTTGCGCCGCTACGAACAATTTTCTTATGAGGAGATCGGCCAGACCATGCAGATGTCGGTTAAGGCCGTCAAATCACTTTTGAGCCGGGGCAAAGAAAACCTTAAGAATAAATTAACACCTGCCGGAACTTTTGAGTAGCTGCCGTGTTACATAAAATGGAGGGATCAACAATGCGCTGTGACCAGGCGAAGAAATTAATCCCGGTTTATCTGGACGGCGAGTTGGGTCAGGAAGAGGCCCGGCTCGTCAAGGGGCATATCGCTTCGTGCGCGGCCTGCCAAAAGGAACTGCACGCCCTGGAACGTTCGTGGAAGATGCTGGGGGAGTGGAAGAATATCGACCCTGCCCCCGGCTACGTCTCCCGCTTTTGGACCAAGGTTTCCTTGGAGCGGCCCTGGTACGAAACGCTCGGACAAGAAATGGGGGAAGCGCTGGACAGGTTGCGCCGCAGGCGTCTGGCCCCTGTTTATGTCATGGTTTGCGTCTTGCTTATGACCAGTATCTTTTCTTTGCGCAATTACTGGCAGATGCGGGAGGCGCAGGAACTGGCCGCCAGCCTGGACCAGGAGGAACTGGAGATGGCCGCGGATGTCGAGCTGGCTGAAAATTTTGATATTATCCAGGAGATGGATTTTCTTGAGGATCTGGAAGTGATTGAGGACTTGGACAGTCTGGAGACTTGATATGCGGTCAGGCGATAAATCCCGGAAAGCGAATTTTTTAACCTTCGGTTTGGCGGCGCTTGGTTTGGTCCTTTTTATGCGGACATCGCCTCTCGCGGCTGACACTGTTGAGCAATCACAGGATTCTGCCGTCGAGGATACGGAGGTTATCGCGGACCTGGAGTTTCTGGAGAGCCTGGAGTTTCTGGAAGAAGAGGTGGCCATGGTGGATGACTACGAAGCTTTGGATAAATGGGAGGGAGAACAAAATGAACAATAGACGACTTCGATTGTCTATATTTCCTTTTGTCTTGATTGCCACGCTGGCCTGCGGAACCGGTTATGCCGCCGAAGACCAGACGCGGACAGTACAGACGCCGGCGGAAGGGCAAGAAAGCGGTGCCAAGGGCGGAAAAGTTTCCCCGGAGGCCCTGCGCCGGTGGCAACAATTGAGCCCGGAACAAAAACAGAAGTTACGGGGACGGCTGGAACAGTGGAAAAATCTCGACCCGGAGCGCAAGGCTGAAATTCAACGGAGATTTCAGCAGTATAAACAATTGTCCCCTGAACAAAAAGAAAAGGTGCGCCGGAACTGGAAGAAAATTAAAAACCTGCCGCCGGAGAGACGCCGGGAGATGGTCGCAAAGTATAAACAATGGAAACAGTTGCCGCCGGATGAGAAGCGCCAGATCCGGGAACGGTTCCATCGTCTGAAGGAATTATCGCCCGAACAAAGGCAGCAATTAAGGGAACGGAGGGAGAAATGGCAGGGTCTCGCGCCGGAACGGAAACAGGAATTGAGGGAAGGGTTCAGGCAAAGAGCCAATGACCGTCGGGGCGGCCGCTCCCTTGAAGATCGTCCCGCGGCGGGTGGCGGGGAGATTCCTGTCACGCGTCGAAAATCGGGCGGCCACGGCCCGGAGCCAACTCACCGGAAACGGGGTGGCTGGTAAAATTTTCGCGAAACTTTTAGAGGGATGGTGTGTTTAAAGTTATAGAAGTCCGGAAAAACAAGAAAATTCAAGAAGGAGGATGAGACAATGAAACGTAACATTTTGTTGGTGGCAGGGTTCCTGATCGGCGCGGCCGGTCTGGCGTTCGCGCAGGAACCGGTACAGACGCAGCAGGATTCTCTCGCGGCGCCGACGCAGGAAAATTCTCTCCCTACACAAGCGCAGGGAGCGGAAAAAACGCCGTGGAATGATCTTAGGGAAGAACATAAGACGTTTATGGAAGGACAACAGGAGGAAAATAAGGTCTGGCGTGACGATTTCCAAGAACGTTGGCATCAGGCGGTTGATCAATGTAAATCCGGCGGTCTTAGCCCTGCGGCGTGTCGTCAGCAGTATTTAAAGGATTTGCGGCAGGAGGGCATGGCTCATCGTCAGGAACAAAAAGAAGAGTGGCAGCAGCATCATCAAGATATGGTTGATAGCCGTCAGGAGCATATTCAGGAGTGGAAGGCATCCCATCCCGGTGCCAATCCCCCCGGCCCGGCTGGCGGGCCTGGGGCGGGGCCTGAATTTAAGGGACCTCCCGTGAATGTTATGGATCTCCGGGAAGATGTTCGTGATCGGCGCGAAGACGTGCGTGACCGCCGTGAGGACGTCCGCGACCGCCGGGAGGATGTGCGTGACGCGCGGGAAGATGTCTGGGATGCGACTCACAATCCGCCGCCCGGCACGGAAGCATATCGAAAAGACAAACGCGAAGATGTCCGTGACGCGAGGGAGGACGTCCTGGATAAAAGAGAGGATGTCCGTGACCGGCGTGAAGATGTGCGTGACCGCAGGGAAGACGTGCGTGACCGCGTTTCTCCGGGTGTGCCGCCCAAGGCGATCAGGGATGCTGCGCAGCATCCTGATGCCGCCAGGAAGGTTTACCGCGCGGCTGAAGAGCATCCTGCGGCGACAAGACAGCTTTATAAAGATGCCGTGGAGCACCCTGATGCCGCCAGGAAGGTTTACCGCGCGGCTGAAGAGCA
>JACRHP010000018.1 GCA_016212005.1 Candidatus Omnitrophota bacterium
AAACAACGTAAACAACTGGAACATCAAGCCATCCTCAAAGGATGGAGTATCGATGAACTTAAGGATAAGATCACGACGATCCAGGCCGCCACAGCAGAAACACGTGACGGCAAAAAAGACGCGGAAAAGGAAATCCCTCAATTAACCATTGTCCGCGGGCGGGTGAACACCTTCGCGCTGGTCGAAGACGAGGGAGAGAAAGACCTGCTGGTCGACATGGGGTTCCGGCTGCATTGGGGATTCGCGCAGATCAAAAGGCTGCGTCTTCAAAAAGACGCCTGTGTCCAGGTCCGCGACGACCGCTTTTTCAAAACGGCCCTCGTCCCCAAAGAACAATTGTTCACCTACAAGGCCGGGGTCAAAAAGATCATCGACGGCGACACTTTGATCGCCCGGGTCCATCTGAATTTCCGGATGTTCCTCACGCAAAAATTCCGCCTGCGGGGCATCGACTGTCCCGAGATCAATACGCCCGAAGGCAAACGCGCGAAACGTTTCGTGGAAGAGCGCCTCAACGGCCTCGATTTTATCGTCGTCAAGACCCACAAGGACACCACCGACAAATACGATCGCTACCTGGCGGATGTCTTTTATGCTCCGCGGCTTCCACGATCCAGAGAAGCCGCGAGCACCCCGCGGGCCCCGGGAGGGCGAGCAGGGGTTACCATAGATTTCAGCGACCCCGCGAAGGTCGCGCAAGCCGGAAATTATTTGAACCAGGAACTCCTCGACGCCGGTCTGGCGCGGCTGTGGCCGCCGGAGGCGAGCCCCGCCCACCCAAAGACGATTAATGGCGGGACGTCCGACACCACTTCCCAACATTGAACAAGAGAGGCGGTAATCCCATGCACAATTCTTTTCAGCATATCCGCACCTATATCTTCCGGGGGCTTTTGGCCATTATCCCTATTTTACTGTGCGTCCTGGCCGTGCAACTGCTCTACGTCCTCATCGACAAAAAGATCATCGGGTTTTTGAACAACTACTGGCAGGTGCGCAAGGTCCCGGGCATGGGCATCCTGCTCGTCCTTCTTTCCCTATATATCATCGGGCTGGTCGCGAGCAATATCATCGGTCACCGGCTCCTGCGTCTTGTTGAAAGCATCAGCCAGCGCATCCCGTTCATCAAGACGATCTACGCCGTGGGCAAACAACTTTCCCAGGGGCTCGCGGTTGGCGAGAAGGGCAAGCAGGCGTTCCAGAAAGCGCTCCTGGTCAAAATCAACCCCGACGGCCTGTGGGTCCCGGCGTTTGTCATGAGCTCGATCAAAAGCCGCACGACCGGCGAGGAATTCCTGTTCGTCCTTATCCCGACTTCCCCGACACCCGCTTCCGGGTTCGTTTTCGTCGTCCGGCCCTCCCAGACCTTCGACCCGGGGTGGACGGTGGAAGAATGCCTCAAGGCCGTCGTTTCGATCGGCATCATCACCCCCACGGAAAAAGGCATTAATTTATAAAACTAAAATATTGAATTATCTTTACAAAACAAAAAGAGTTTTATAAGATAACCGCAATGACCGCGACCCAGGAAACCCTGAAACAAACCCCGCTCTACAGCGAGCACATCGGCCTCAACGCGCGCATCGTCCCCTTTGGCGGATGGGAGATGCCCGTGCAGTATGAAGGGATCCTGGCCGAGTACGGACACACCCGCAAGGCCGTCACGCTCTTTGATACCTGTCACATGGGAGAATTCATCGTCACCGGCGATTGCATCGCGAATGGGCTCAATGAGATCGTCACGATGTCCATCGCGGATATGCCGGTCAATTCCTGCCGCTACGGCATGATGCTTAACGAGCACGGGGGCGTCATTGATGATCTGATCGTCTTTCGCCAAGAGAAGGAGAAATGGTTTATCGTCGTCAACGGCGCTACAACCGCCAAAGATGCCGCGCATTTCCGTAAACACCTCAGGCAACCGGAGGCGTTTAAAGACATCTCCGCGTCCATCGGGAAAATTGACGTGCAAGGCCCGCTTTCCCTCGAGATCCTGAAAAAATATGTCCCCGGTATCGGCAAGCTGGCTTATTATACCTTTGCTCATTTCGATCTCCTGGGCGAGCGCGTCCTGATCAGCCGCACCGGTTATACGGGCGAACTGGGATATGAAATTTATTCATCGTCGCGAACGGTCGTCCCTATCTGGCGGGAATTATTAAAAAATAAAGAGGTCAAGCCGGCCGGGCTCGGGGCGCGGGACATGTTGCGCCTGGAAGCCGGTTACAGCCTCTACGGCCATGAATTGAATGAGGACATAACACCGCTGGAGGCCGGGTTGAGCAAATTCACGGACTTTACAAAAAATTTTATCGGCAAAGAAGCGCTCCTGAAGCAAAAAGAATCCGGCCCGCGACGGACGCTCGCGGGATTTATCTCCGACACCCGCCGCGCGCCGCGGCAAGACCAGAAAATTTACGCGGCCGGCGGCGAAGCGATCGGTCTGGTTACCAGCGGCACGTTTTCACCCTTCCGTCAGAAGGGGATCGGGCTGGGGTTTGTCCTTCCCGGATGCGCTCAAAAAGGCGCGACCATATATTTCGCGGAAGACAAGAACGCGGCAAAGATCACGGGGAAATTTTTCTATCAAAACGACTCACTTAAAAAAACTACGACGTAAAGGAGACAAGAACAATGGAGGTCGTTGATTACAACCTGTATACCAAAGAACACGAATGGGTCAACATCGAAGACGGTATCGCCACGGTAGGCATCAGCGACTACGCCCAGGAGGCGCTCGGGGACATTACCTTCGTTGAACTGCCGAAAGCAGGCGATGAGGTCGAGCAGTTCGAGGAGTTCGCCTCCGTCGAATCGGTCAAGGCGGCCAACGATATCTTTTCACCCATTTCGGGGAAAGTCATCGAGGTCAACAAAAACCTCGATTCCGACCCCGGCCTCATCAACCGTTCCGCTTACGAAAAAGGCTGGATCGCCAAGATCAAGATATCCGACCCGGAAGAGACCTCCAACCTGATGACCGCCGAGGAATACCTTAAATTCCTGGAAAGCATCGGATAAAATAGAAGGGCAATTCCCCGTGGCTTCTTTTATCGCAAATACCCCGGCAGATGTCGAGGAGATGTTGAAAACGATCGGCGTTTCATCCGTAGATGAATTGTTCGCCGATATCAAACGCTCCCACGCCCCGAAGTCCTTTAATATCCCTCCCGGAAAGTCCGAATTCGAGGTGACCGAACATCTCGCCCGTCTGGCGGCCAAGAACGCCGCGGGGCTGGTTCCTTTTATCGGCGGGGGATACTACGATCATTTCATCCCGGCCGCAGTGACAGCGTTAATTTCTCGAGGGGAATTCTCGACCGCTTACACTCCTTACCAGCCGGAATGTTCACAAGGAACATTGCAGGCTTTATATGAGTATCAAAGCGCTATCTGCACCTTGACCGGAATGGAAGCGGCCAACGCCTCGCTCTACGACGGAGGGACGGCCCTTTATGAAGCCGCGATGATGGCCGCGCGCTTGACCGGCCGGCACAAGATCATCATGGACGGCGGGGTGAGCCCTATTTACCGCAAGATCCTCAAAACCTACACCGGCAATCTTCACTATGAATTCCAGGAAACACCCGTTGTGCACGGGCAAAGCGACCGGGCGCAGATCCTGAAATTGCTTGATGACAAGACGGCCGCCGTTATTTTACAGAATCCAAATTTCTTTGGCGCCATTGACGACCATGCGGATATTGTGACCAAAGCTCATGAACAAGGCGCGCTCCTCATCGAAAGTGTATATCCTGTTTCGCTGGGACTTTTAAAAACGCCGGGAGAAATGGACGTGGACATCGTCACGGGCGAAGGCCAAAGCCTCGGACTGCCGCTGAATTTCGGCGGGCCGTACCTGGGGATCATCGCCACGCGCAAAAAATTCATCCGCGCCATGCCCGGGCGTATTGTCGGCCAAACGGTCGATAAAAACGGCAAGCGATGTTTCGTCAACACGCTCCAGGCCCGGGAACAGCATATCCGCCGCGAAAAGGCGACGTCGAACATCTGCACGAACGTTTCGCTGTGCGCGGTGCAATCGCTGATCTACATGTCGCTTCTGGGGAAAGAGGGGCTCAAGGAATTGGCCCAGCTGAACCTGGACAAGGCCGAATTCACCCGGCAACAGATCGAGAAAATTCCCGGAGTCCAGGTCAAGCGTTCCTCGCCGACCTTTAACGAATTTACGGTTCTTTTGCCCAAAGACGCTTCACAGGTTGTTGAAGCCATGATCGCCAAAGGCTTCGCGGCCGGCTTCCCGCTGGGCCGGTATTATCCAGGGATGGAAAAGTACATGATCGTGGCCGTGACCGAGAAACGGACCAAGGAAGAGATCCTTCGTTACGTCCAATGTTTGAAGGAGGTCGTGTGCAGCTGATCTTTGAAAAAAGCGTAGCTGGAAAAAGAGGGTACCGCAATCCTGTTTCGGACGTGGGCCATTTGGCCAAGGTCCCGGGGAAATATCAGCGCCAACAGGAATGCGGATTGCCCGAGGTGAGCGAGTTGGATGTCGTGCGTCATTTCACCCTGCTTTCCCAACAAAATTTTTCCGTGGACACGCAATTTTATCCGCTCGGCTCCTGTACCATGAAATACAACCCCAAAATGAACGAACGTATCGCGCAAATGCCCGCTTTCGCCGGACTTCATCCGCTTTTGCCACAACTAAAGCAGGGAGAGAAGTTGACGCAAGGAGCGCTGGAAGTCCTTTATGAAATGGAACAATTGCTCTGTGAAATTACCGGCATGGACAATTTCACCATGCAACCGTTGGCCGGCGCGCACGGCGAACTGACCGGGGTCATGATGATGGCCGCCTACCACAAGGCCAAAGGCAGCAAAAAGAAATACATCATCATCCCGGATTCGGCGCACGGGACCAACCCGGCGACGGCGGCTATCGCCGGATATGAGATTATCTCTGTCGCCTCGGACAAAAACGGCGTGATGAGCCTGGAGGAATTAAAGAGAAAATTAACCGGGGAAGTCGCGGGGCTGATGATCACCTGTCCCGACACGCACGGGATTTTCCATTCCCGGATCGACGAGATCGCCCGGATGGTCCATGCGGTCGACGGGATCATGTATTACGACGGCGCTAACCTCAACGCCGCGCTCGGACGATTCCGTCCCGGCGACGTGGGGTTCGACGTGATGCACATCAACCTGCACAAAACATTTTCCACCCCGCACGGCGGCGGCGGCCCCGGCGCCGGGCCGGTCGGCGTCACGAAGAAACTGGTCCCCTATTTGCCCGTCTCGCGCGTCATCAAGCGCCCCGACGGCACGTTCGCGTTGAATTACGATTACCCGGAATCGATCGGTTATATCGCGTCTTTCTACGGCAACTTCGGGATCATCCTGCGGGCCTACGCCTACGCGCTTTTACTGGGGAAAGATGGTTTAAAAGAAACGACGGACCACGCGGTCCTGAACGCCAACTACCTGCGCGAGCGCCTGAAAGACCGTTTTGAACTGGCCTTTGACCGTTTCTGCATGCACGAAGCGGTGTTCTCGGCTTCACGGCAGGCCGTCCGGGGAGTCCACGCCCTGGATATCGCCAAATTCCTCATCGACGAAGGGATCCACCCGCCGACGGTGTATTTCCCGCTGACCGTCAAGGAATCGATCATGATCGAGCCGACCGAAAGCGAATCCAAACAAACGATGGATCATTTTATCGATGTCATGCTCAAGATCGATGACCTTAGCCAGACACAGCCGGAGGCCGTGACCAACCGGCCGCGCTCGACCCCGATCTCCCGCCCTGATGAAGTGAAAGCCGCGCGGGATGTGAACACGAACTATTTTCTAAATCGTCGCTCGTATCTCGTATCTCGTATCTCGTAAAACAAACGAAATACGAACGACGAACGACGAAATACGCAAGTTATGCTCCTTAAAGACATCACGCTCGCCACCCCGCAGGAAAACATCCTGTACGATAACGTCCTTCTCCAATTAGCCGAAGAAGGCCGCCAGGGGGAGACTTTGCGTTTCTGGGAATCAGGGCAATTCTTTGTCGTCCTTGGGCGGATCAGCAAGCTTGAACAGGACGTCCATTTGCCTAACGTCCGGCGGGACGCAATTCCCGTCCTGCGCCGCTCTTCAGGAGGAGGGACCGTCCTGCAGGGGCCGGGATGCCTGAATTATTCTCTCGTTTTATCCAAGGAGCTGCATCCGCAGGTCGTGGACCTTAAGAAATCCTATCAATGGATCCTTGGTAACATCATTACCGCGCTGGATCGCCTCGGGGTAAAGGCAGCCTTTCGTCCCTTGTCAGATATCGCGCTCGTGGACGGGGAACGGAAAATTTCCGGCAACGCCCAAAAGCGCGGCAGAAAATTCATCCTGCACCACGGGACGCTGCTTTATAATTTTGATTTAGATGAAATTACAGAATACCTGACCATGCCCCGCGACATCCCGGAATACCGCAACGGCCGCCGGCACAGCGACTTTGTTGCCAATATTCCGGCCCCGGCCCGGTCCCTGAAGGATGTTCTCACCCAGGCCTTTCAAGTTTCGCGCGAGGCAAAGAAAATTTCCAACGAAGAAGAAAATATTTTAAGCAGGATAAAACAGGAAGAAGGGGAAGATAATGGGCCACGCAGGACTTGAACCTGCCACCCACTGATTAAGAGTCAGTTGCTCTACCAGATGAGCTAGTGGCCCAAAATTTCATAAATTTTTTATACCAAAAAAAAATTGGTGCCTATCCCGAGTTGACTTCGTTTATATACGGCAACGAGGGATGGCCCCGCATGAACTATCCCTCGTGACCAGTACTTCATCCGATAGTCACTCGGGACTGCGGCCTGCCGCTGGCAGGCCTTGGTGGCCCAAAAT
>JACRHP010000001.1 GCA_016212005.1 Candidatus Omnitrophota bacterium
AGAATTCATGCATAAAATTGGAAAAATGTTCCAAATTTGCCCTAAAAATGGGGCACCCAACTAAAGGTTATAATTTTTATTTTCTCGACGATGACTCTTTGCAAAGAATCGTTTTTTCAAAAAAGTGACGAAGTCAGGAGATCAGGTTGGTGGTGTGCCGTTGTATCTGGGAGCGCAGGGGTATACTTTGGATGAGGTCCGCATTTATAACAATGCTATTTCACGCGGGGATGTTATTCGGGATATGAATTTTGACAGCACCGCCGTCCCTGAACCAGCAACGATGCTTCTGTTGGGTGCGGGGTTGTTGGGCGGGGTCCGGTTGCGGAAACGGGTGACGCAGCGAACCGGTTGAGCGGGAGGATCCACGCCGGGCGGAGGGGCCCACGAAACCGATCGCTGCGTCAGGATCCGCAGCGAAAGATTCAGGCAACGATCTTATCAAACTCTTCCACCGTCACGGCCGGGGAGGTGGTGAATCCGATCCCCGTCGCTTTCGCGAGCTCGATGGAGGCCTTCATCGCCTTGGCCGTATCGGGCAGGTCCAGAACAAAGACCAGATCGTGACAGCCCAAGAGAGCGTAGGAGGCGAGGACCTTGCCTCCGAGTTTTTTAGCGACGTCACTCACCTTTTGCGTGCGCTGGGCGCTGATGCCTTGAACGGACTGCGCGTTGTACTTCCCGAACATCAAGAATGTGGCCATGTTTTCCTCCTTGATTCGCCTACGTTTTAATTGTTGTCATTAACCAGAAAGGGCGAATCAACCCCTGCGTATTGCTTTGCGAGAGCAAAGCAGCAGGGGTGACCGCCTGAAGGATTACTTGATTGTTAAAGTTCCTTTAACGCCGCCAGGATTTCCGTCTCATGTCCTTGCGGCGTGACCTTCTCGAAAACTTTCGCGATCTTGCCTTCCTTGTTGATGATAAACGTGCCGCGCGCGACACCCATGTATTTTCTGCCGTACATGCTTTTCTCGACCCACACGCCGTAATCGGTGCAGGTTTTCTTTTGTTCATCGCTTAATAAGAGAAAGGGGAGTTTGAATTTTTCGATGAACTTTTGATGGCTGGCAACCGAATCAGGGCTGACACCCAGGACAACGGCGCCTTGGTTTTGGATGTCTTTGATCCGGTCACGCAATCCGCAAGCCTCCACTGTGCATCCGGGAGTATCGTCCTTCGGATAAAAATAGAGGACCACGTTTTTCTTGCCCATGAATTCCTCCAGAGATACGTTCTTGCCGTTACTGGCGGGAAGGTTAAAATTCGGTGCTTTGATATCAGCTTCTAATTTAGGCATATTGTTCTCCCGTTATAAAGAAATTCGACGGTAAATTTTTCGCTCCTTGAACATCACGTACTCTTTATACCCCGCTTTTTTCGCGAGGTCAACGGCCTTGTCGAAATCGCACCCGACCTCTTCGGGCTTGTGCGCGTCGGAACCGAAAGTCAAAGGCACGCCCGCTTTGCAGTAAATGGTAAGATCGCGCAGGGCGGGATACATTTCGCCGACGGTCTTGCGCCGGCCGGAGGTGTTGATCTCAACGGCCACGCCGGTTTCCTGGAACACTTTGGCGGTTTGTTCGATGTCTTTGGTCATGTCCTGGGTCGGCCGGTGGCCGAATTTCTTGACAAGGTCCGGGTGGGCGATAATGTTGAAAAAGTCCGTGCGGGCCGAAGCGCGCAGCAGTTCGAAATAATCGCGGTACACGGCATTGACGTTGTGCTCGCTCCATTTTTCGCGTTGAGCGGGATCGTCGAATCCCCAGTCTTTAATAAAGTGAACCGATCCGATGACGTAATCGTAGGGGTAGGCGTCCAGCATCGCTTTTGTTTTGGCCTCAAAGCCGGGGATGAAATCCGCTTCGATGCCGATGCGGATCTCGAGCCGGCCCTTGAAGCGCGCGCGGACGTCTTCGATCATTTTGTGGTAAACGGGCAATTCTTCCGGTTTCATCGTGATGCCGGGTAAGGGTTTCACGACAAAGGGGGCGTGGTCGGAAAATCCGATTTCTTCCAGCCCGCAAGCAACGGCCTTGGCCGCGTATTCCTGCGGCGCGCCTTCGGCGTGACCGCACAGGGGTGTGTGCATATGATAGTCACAGTTCGGTTTCATAAATCCGTAGTTCCTTTCCGGTATTGATGATTATCGCGCAACAGGATGACCCAAAATTTCCGCTTTTTTCTGTCGGGCCAGGACGTTGAGTGGATCCAGCATTAGGGCGGCATTCAGATCTTGCACCGCCTGCGGTGTTTCTTGCCGGACCAGGTGTCCCATGGCCCGGTTGAGGTAAGCGTCGGTATACGACGGGTCGATCTCCAAAGCCTTTGTGTAATCCGCCATGGCCGGCCCGTCCTGGCCTGTCAACAGATAGACATTCCCGCGGTTGTTGTAAGCCTCGTTCTTGCGCGGGTCCCGGCGCAGGCTGTCCGTGTAATCCCGGATGGCGGGCTCATACTGGCGAAAATAAAGCAACATGTTACCCCGTTCCATATATCCTTCCGGGTTCCCCGGTGCCAGTTCGATGGCGCGGGAAAAATCCTCCAGCGCCAAGTCATAGGCCTTTGTCATAACATAAATCCGGCCCCGGTTCAAGAGGGAATCCGCATAATGGGGCGCGAGCATAACGGCCGTGGACGCGTCCCGGAGCGCGAGATCAGGACGTCCAAACCCGATCCATATCTCGGCCCGGTTATGATAGGCGAGCGCGGATTTTGGAAATTGCCGGATGACATCTCCCCAGAGCGTTAAACTGTCTTTCCATACCTGGCTACGCTGCCAGCTGAAGAAGGAAAGAGAAAGGATATAAATGGGCAATAATATTTTGGTCAGCCTGGGGATATTGATGGATGTACGCCACGCGGGCGGGTTTTTGATCAAATAGTGACAGGCGTTTGCCAGAATAAGGAATAT
>JACRHP010000003.1 GCA_016212005.1 Candidatus Omnitrophota bacterium
AGAATTCATGCATAAAATTGGAAAAATGTTCCAAATTTGCCCTAAAAATGGGGCACCCAACTAAAGGTTATAATTTTTATTTTCTCGACGATGACTCTTTGCAAAGAATCGTTTTTTCAAAAAAGTGACGAAGTCAGGAAAAGTTTCGAATTCCTGAACAGTCCGGAAGAAGACATCTACTCCCCCCAAGACGGAGAGGAAGTCTGATTGAATGAATCTCGCCCGGGGCGATATCGTACTTGTTCCCTTTCCATTTACTGATCTTACGAGTTCGAAAGTCCGGCCGGCCGTTATTGTTTCTTCCGATCCCCAAACCGAAGATGTCACCATCGCCTTTATCTCTTCTGTGGTGCCCCGGGCTTTGGCTAAAGCAGAATTTCTGTTGACGTCAAAAGACAAGAATTTCGCGGCCTCCGGCCTTAAGAAAGACTCCGTGTTCAAAATGAACAAATTATTGACGATTTCCTCCACTCTTATCATCCGGCGTCTTGGCCGTGCTTCTGCTTCACTCCTGAAAGAGCTCAATATCTGCCTTGCCCAAGCCGTTGGTCTGGCATAGTCCACCGGCGAGGAGGCGGGGCGGATGCGGTAGCCATTGAGCGTATGCCAGTAGGGCTCCTCGTGCGCGGCGGCATGGGGACGGTATTCCAACCCGCCTTCGCTCAACAGCCATTGTTTCCATTCTTCGGATACCCAGCGGATCTTAAGCGGGACAAGAAGCGGTGTCCCCAATGCCTCAATACGCAGATGGTGGCCGAATTCTTCCATGTACCGCAGGACATCGTTCCGGGCAAGCGAACTGATGTTGATGATAATGCTGGCTTCGGGATTATCGGGATTCAGTTTACTGACGCCGATCTCCAGGGCTTCCCGGATAAGCCCGGTGCCGCGGTACGGGTCGTGGTGCGGATTATTTTCAAAAGGAGGTGCCGGGATATAGGGAGGGTTAATGAGGATAAGGTCGGCGGCGGGATCAATCGTCTCCAGGCCTTTTCCGAAATAGGCGCGCAGACGCGGCGGCGAACGCTGGTGCGTGGATAAATACGCCAAAATATTGTGCGCCCCTGTCCGTAAAGCGTAAAAGCTGATATCGGTGACCGTGAGTTCCTCCAAAGCGGGAATTCGCGCGACCAAAAATGTGGCCAGATGCCCGCCGCCCACCCCGATCTCAACGGCGCGCTTTACGCGGATGCGGTCCAACAAGCCGGCCTCCGCAACAATCTTATGGAAATAAACCGTATCGATGTTCGTTGACCAGACATTACGGTCCACCTCCTGGTCCCATGTCGTCGTGATACCGCGATAACGCGTATAGCGTTTGCCCTGCGGCCATATCCGTTCAATGGCCTCCCTTTTTTCCCTGTCCAGCGCGTTCTGGATGTACCGTATGGGAGAGACTAAATAGGAACTGGGAAAGGCCGCGATCGGTTCAAAGCTTAATTCCCGATAATCGACTCTGCCGTCATCCCCGAATACCCGGCTATCATCCACCACGCGCGAGTACGTCAGCCATTTAAGATCGTCGCTGATATCAATATGCAACGTAAGATGGTTGGGCCGCCGGGACGGCAGGATCAGCGGGATCTCCCTGGCCTTATTTTCCGCGATGGGGA
This sequence comes from Candidatus Omnitrophota bacterium, assembly GCA_016212005.1. Taxonomy (GTDB): domain Bacteria; phylum Omnitrophota; class Gorgyraeia; order Zapsychrales; family Zapsychraceae; genus UBA10015. Next base: position 1,614 of record JACRHP010000003.1, read on the forward strand.
TAAGCCGCCGCCCGTCTTCCAGCTGGAGCCGGGCGTTGATCTGCAAGGCCTCCAGCAGCTCCGGCCATCGCAGGAACCCGTCTTTAAGGATAAAGTCGGCACCCGCTTCCAATAAATATTGCGTATTTTTCGCTTGTTCCGCGCCCTGCCCTTGGGGAAGACCGAATATAATTCCCTGGAGCTCTTTAACGGTGGACAGTCCCTTGACCCAGTCGTCAAAATAGACAACGCGGTAGCCCGGGAAATGATACCATAGCGCCCGGATGGCCCCATCGCGGTATGGGTCCGAAGAAAGGATATTGTCTTTGCCCACCACCCTTGCTTCCGAAATATACTCCAGAAAACCTCGGGCCTTCAGTTGTGCCAAGACAGTACCTCTTGCCGAACCGCTCATGGCAACGATGGGGACGTTTCGTTCGTGAAAGGCCCGGACAAGCTCCAGGGCGCCCGGCATGGCCGCCGGGACATCTTCCGTTGAATAGACGACCCTCGCCCGCGCGATGGCCCCTTCGATTTGCTCTTCACTTGCGCCGGATATCGACTTGAACCTGGAGATGATCCAGTCATACCTGACGTGCACAAGATTTGTTTCAACCCAGGCCAGCCCTTCTTCTTCATCGCCGCCGGTGAGCCAATGATAGGCAAGAGCAAACTCTTTTTTCCACGTCGGCTGAAGCAGCACGCCATGGACGTCAAAGATGACGAGCAGGGGTTTCAAATCGCCCTCCACCGGCGAGGAGGATCCCTCTTGATTGAGTAAAAGCCTCGGAGCTTTTCTCTGGACAAGTCCAATAAAACGTTCACGGATATAAGATGGAATATCTGGATGAGCAATAACAGCCGCGAGAAAATCACTAGGCGCCGTATCCCGATCTGGTGTAATGACAATGCGATACACGGCAGGGTCAAAATATTGATAATCTCGCTCTCTTTTTACACTAATACTACGACCCGGTCTTCTGTACTTCAAGGGCTCCCGTTGCAATGCCCATCTTTCCCGAGGAGGATTTTCTAAGGCAGGGTCGCCGTCGCCTCGCGGGTAAAGCAATTTCTTAATATCCTCCCAAGTCAACTCTTCATCTTGATTTTCCACCGGTGAGGAAGCCCGCTCGATCGCCCTGACCGCCTCCACCGGCGGATCAACGATAGTGTACAGCTTTACGTTCTCCGGGCTGATTGTCCCGTAGGGAACCAGGACATCACGGATATATTGATCCCACAGTCCCCAATATTTTCTTCCCACCAGCACGACAGGCCGGCGCTCTATTTTCTTCGTTTGTGTCAAACACAGACATTCAAACAGGACGTCTTTGGTGCCGGCGCCGCCCGGATAAAAAACCCGGCCCTGGCTAGCGTGGTATACAAACGCGACCTTTTGCTGGAACATATGGCTGAACCCGATGTTCATGACCCCCGACGGCCGGAATTCTTTGTGCCGTTCCTTGTCCCACAACGATACCGCCGTATGGGACAGCCGGCCTCCGTTACGCGCCCAGCTTCTCTGATAACCTTCCGCCACCGCCGCGGCAACGCCTTCATAGCCGCTGGCAACAAAAGAATACCCCCGCTCGGCAAGTATGCCGACCGTCTCCTGGGCATGCCGGTAATAACGGTCCGTCGCGCCGATCCTTTGTGAACCGGCAATCCCCACCGCTGGGCCTATTTCCCGCAATTGACGGAACGCCTCCTGGAATTCCAGGACCATCTTTTCGATATTGATATGATTTTTGAAGCTGGCGCTGCGCCGCTGCAAATCTCCGGGCCGGCCGAGGATTTCCAAAGCTTCCGGGATGGAATCAACAACAACCACCAGTTCATCGACCGGTCTTTTGAGGAAATTGTTTTTTTCCATTCGCTTCAACAATCTCATCAGGTCCGCGTAAAATTCCCTGCCAAACAGGATGATCGGGAAATCACCCAGCAACCCCGCGTCCTTCAGGGCCATGATCTCAAAAATTTCATCCAGCGTGCCGAATCCGCCCGGCATGTTGACCGAGGCCAGGCTCGCGTTGACAAACGTCGTCTTGCGTGCGAAGAAATAATTAAACTTGACCAAAATATTCGCGTAGATATTGGGTTTTTCCTCGAATGGAAGTTCAATGGCCAGCCCAACGGAGTTTTTGCCGCGGGAGGCCGCCCCGCGGTTGGCCGCCTCCATGATCCCCGGCCCGCCGCCGGTGATAATGGTATAACCCGCGTCCGAAAGCGCCGCGGCCAGAGCGAAGGCCTTTTGATAATACGGATGGTTTTCCCTGAAGAACCGCGCCGAACCCATGATGCTCACCGCCGGGCCGATCATCCGCAACAGCCGTTTTTGTCTCCTGAATTCCCGCACCGACTTCACGTAAAAAGGCGGCTGCGAAACCGGCGAGGAGGAGCCTTCGTCGTTTGAAGCTTGCGAGGAGGCGGAGGTTTTGTCAGAGTCAGACCCAATCGGTTTTTCACGCTTTCCATGGTTAGAGGACTTTTCTATATGTTTCGAATTTGCCCCGCGCCATAAGCCGGTGAGCTTCTTTGGAATCTGCCGCAGCATCCAAAGGGCTCTTACCGGTAACGTATTGCACCAGTTATCGAAGGCGCCAGAGTGATAGATTGCCTGCCATAACACGACGCCCAGCACGCAAAGGGCCCAGCTATCAAGTGGAATAGAGGCAAGCCCGAGTCCTGCGATAAAAACAATTTTGATATACCGCGGGATGAATGGAAAGAGCGCCCGTTCTTGTTTCACGACGCGGGCATGCCGCGCCGCGTGCTCAACAGGCAGATAATGCAATCTTTTTGCCAAAGAAATTATCCGTTGTCCGGGCTCGATTCCATTTTCCCGATTTAAGTGATAAGCCCATGCCTGAAATTCTTTGATGCTTTCCTGGTTCTCAACAATCAAAGACAGATAGGAATGCACAAGAGCATCACGCAGGAAAGCTCGCGGCAATTCTTTCCCCTCTTCTACCAGCCTGCCGTTTTTATAATACTCATAACCTGTAGGGCCGATGATGGCCATCTCATCAAAGAAGGACTCATCAACCCACAGGACAAACTTAAGCCATTTAGCTGCAACAATATCATCGTGCCCCCGGATGCGAGTAAGCATTTCGGAGGATAAAGATTGATAACGTTGCGCATCGTTATCAAAAATAAGAATACCAGCGGATTCCAGCTGTCTGGCCCATGCCCCTCGAACCTTGTCCTCTGACCCCTGCCCCCTGTTTTCATCTACCGGCGAGGAGGCGAGTTCTTTTGCTAATACGTAAACATCCGCGGGGCCGTTGACCAAAACTCCTCCCAATAATCCTATCTCTCTTGCCGGGTCGAGGTCTTTGTCCGCTTCATCTCCGACCATAATGGCATTTTCAGCACGTACCCCCAATCGTCCAAGAGCGTAGGTAAATATTTCCGCATTGGGTTTCCTCATTCTTGTTTCTTCCTGCGTAAAGAGGGGTTCCGTAAATAGATCGCGCACGCCAAGCGCCCCCAATAACCTCCGCGCCATTGCCGTTGGCTGATCCGTGATAACGGCCAGTTTTACGCTTGGGTATGTTTGTTTTAAGGAATACAAAGCGCTGCGAAGTTCATCGTTGGGGTATATATAGTCTTCCGGTTTATAGTATTTTTCTTTACCCCTGAACTGTTGCTCGGGCGTCATTCCCAACGCATCACGCACAGCACTGGGCTGGGCCCTGCCAAATTTTCCTTGAGCTTTTCTTTGATTATTTAATTCAACTCTTTTGGCATTGACTATTTGCTCTGCTTGCTGGCGTGCGGCTGCGATATCGGCAGGCCAACCATCAGCTTGCCCTTGTACCTTATCATCAGCCATAACCCATGCTAATGACCTATAGGATTGCTCCTTTAGTTTTTCAGCTTCCTCACCTCCATACAACGTGCCGTCCAAATCAAGGAAGATAACAAAATCTTCACCTCTGTTAAGTTTAGCTAAAATAGAATCTCGCAAATCTTCTGTGAGTAACGGTGAGGAAGAGTTCACAAACCGGCTTTGGCGTAAATCTTCCAAAGAAATAACCCGGATGCGGGGATTGGCGCGGAACTTGGCCAGTTGTTCCTGATGCTTCGTCGCGATCTTGTATCCCGCCGTGGTGACCGCGTCGGCAACCACAAGACGCCGGAACACCCTTGCCTTTTTGCTGGTGACTGTACTGCGGATGCAGTTATCCGTCGTCATTCCGGCCAGGATGATGTTCTCAATTTGGTTTTCTTTCAGATAATCCACAAATCCAGGACTGATAAACGCGTCATGCTCGTGTTTGACGATCACCGTTTCGCGCTCGTTGGCTGGATCCGGTGCGATCCTGTACAGCTCGGCACCTTCACTGCCGGCAAGAACTAGTCTGGGCATGTCACGGAACTTGCCTTCCGGATAATTCGACCGGACATAAATTATATGCAATCCCTTTCGCCGGGCCAGATCAATAAGTGGCAGCAGCCGTCCGTTGATCATCTCCTGGACAACGGAGAGATCATCGCGTTTTTCTTTTACCTGCCGGTCATAATAAGCGAAGCCGGGGCGAGGATCGGCAAAATCTTTTTGCATATCGATAATAACCAGCGCAGTCCGGTCAGGGTCAATGGGCAAAGGATCGATCCAGGAGCCGGATTCATTGGATTTTGCGCCAGCATAAATCCGGCGCGCGGCCGCCGTCCGGTATTCCCGGCCAACTTCGAAATAACCGGCTTCAACCAAATCCGACAACATGGATCGATGCATGATAAATTTCCCGCGGGCGAGCATAACCCACGGGGTTGTTTCCAACGTCCGCGTTGTGTCCGCTTCATAATGAACAAGCGCGGTTTCCAGCGGATACGGGGTATTCCAAAGCATCTGCTGAAATTCTTCTGTGCGGAACTGCGTCTGCGAAGCCAGGGATTCATGGAGAAGCGCCTCCAGCTTTTGCCATTGTTCCGGCGCACGGGCGCGTAATCCTTCGGCCCAGCGCGAAACCCAGCCGACCTTGTGCAGGTCTCTGGCTTTCACCAGCCACTCATAAAACTCCCGATAAATCGTTGTCTCGGCGGTAATGTGTTCCAGATATTGCCGGCGCCGGACGCCAAGGCCGGGGTCAAGGATATTGCTCAGAATCGTAAGGGTCTCGGCATCCATAGGAGGTTCGCGCTCCGAGAGACGGGTGAATACCTTCTCGAATGACGCAGACGGTTGACCAAGCCGGTAAAGACGGCTGTAGGATTGGGAGGCATCAATATAATCGGCCATATTAAGAATACCCAAAAGTATCTGGACCGTTTGACGTAAAGGATGCTGCCGCCATTTCCGGCTTTCCTTAAAGCCGGCCCAATCGGCATGAAATTCATTCAAGGCGCTTAAAATTGTCTCTTCATCAGCGTCGAGCAGAAGACCTTTTTGCCGGAATGCCGCCCAAAGCTTCGCCTTTTTCAGTAACTCCACGCTTAACCGGCCGTGCGGGCGGACAACCCCTTGTTCGTGGGGAGTCAATTTACGGATTTTTTCAATCAATCCGCGGATCCGCGGCATCCCCTTGCTGACGTCCTGCGTCAGCGCGGCCAGAAGCAGCAGGACAATATAGCGCTGGGAAATGGCGCGGTCAGGATAATCCTGCTGCCATTGCTTGATAAGAACTAACGTGATGAGCGCGGTGCGCGCCTCGTGATGGCCGACGGAGGCGTCGGTCAGACCAAAAACGGCGTTGATCACCAGTGCATATTTCGGCGGCAAATACTCTGCCATCGCCGGATGCTCGGCAAGGACTTCTTCCAATGACGGGGTGGGCAATAAAGGATATTCTTTATTGAGACTGAATATCAGGTTCTTGAGGACAGTGTCGGATGTGTTTCGATCGAGGAGGGCGGAATAAGAAACATCTGTCTCCGCCAAGCCGTTGACGGCGCGGCGCCACTGGCTGTCCGTGAACAGATCGGCAAAGCGTTCGCGTAGTGCCGGCAGGGAATCCCTGGCTTCCAAATAATGAATAACATACAAAAGCGCGGCGCGGCGACGGTCATCCGGTGCCAGCAATTGCAAACGGGCGCGCAAATACTGGACCGGCGGGCCGCGGATGATCATGGGCCCATCATAGCGACGGCCCTGGGCGGCATCTTCCGCTTCCAGATACGCCGCCCGGGCGACCAATAACTGAACGCGCTCAATGGACGTCGGTAAAGCCATGGCCAGCTGACGGAATGTTCGCGGGTTCGAACTGAAGCGCCCTTCCACCTCTGCCACATCTTGCGGCAATTCCGCCAGTGGAGATCTCTTGGGCAGCGCGGCCTTGGCCCGCTGCAAGACAATCGCATATTCACCATACACACCACGCACCGGCGAGGAGGCCTTATTCGTCCCTCGTCGCTCGTCCCTCGTCGCTCGTTTCCCCGCCGGCGAGGAGGAATTTTCTATTTTGGCAAGCTCCCGGAGATCGGCCTCGGCCAGATCCTCTCCGGTGATCTCGGCGGAAGTGAGCTTGCCGCCTTTAAGATCGACAATGCCGTCCTTTGCCTCAATAACGACCTCCCGTGACAGCTCAACTCCATTTCCAGCTTCATCCGGAGAGGTCCTCATCCCCCAATAAATACCCACAATATCCTCTTCCTTAATATACTGTCCTTCGAGGAGGCTCCGATTGACCTCGTTGATAAGATACTTTTTGTCCTCCTGTACAGCGGCATGGAGCTCTTCATTGGGAGTGTTGTATGTTTTCTTATCCGTGGTGCCGATCAGGGTTTGATCGCCATCGCCGTAAGGCAAGATGAATAAAACGCTTCCGTTGGAGGCCGGCCGGATGATCGATTCCTCCAATTTCATGATGCGGCGGTTGATGATGATGTGCGTCCCTCGTTGCTTGCGCACGGCTTCAAGCCACGGACCTAACGTACGTACCACCGTTTTAGATTTAAGAATATCGGGCTGGCCGGTGCGCGTGTCGGTGACTTTGGTATAATGAAGACCTTCCTCCAATGCTGTATTTTGGTCTGCTTGGGCAAAGTTAACGACATCCCCGCCCATTTCGACAATATTTTCAACCAGCCACTTGCTCAATTTTTTACCGAAGATCCGGCCGTCCCAATAAGCCACTATCCCTTCAAGACCTTCTTCCTTGAGACCAAGCTCCCTGATCTTCTCTACAGCGGCCCTACGATACAAAGCCCGAGGACGGCGTTCATGGTCATTCTTAATACCGCCTAACTGATCATATAATAAGGCACCCGCGTACACGATGGGAACCCGCCGGAGTTGCCGTATAAAGAAATCCTCATTCTCCCTGAAGCCCTTTCGACGGTCCTCTGTATAAATCACAAAATAGAACTGTTCGGGCCGGACAATCTCGGGATGATCTTTAAATCTGATTAACAATCTTTCCTTTGCCTTTTGGTCCTTGATGATCGTTTTGATGTGTTTTTTCGCCTCCTGAAAATGCTTAAGCTTCAATTCCCCTTGGGATAATCCTCGCACTCCCTTGATCAACTGAAGCGCGGCCAACTCTTCGTACCTGAATCCGCCGTGGGCAATGGTCGAATTGGTGAACGTCGTCGCGGAACCGAATTCCTCCTTCATCTCCACTAAAGCAACCCTGAATCCTTTTTCAAGCAGCTTAAAGGCCGTCCATAACCCGTGGGCCCCGCCGCCCAAAATGAGAACATCGTATACCCTGCCTTGCATTTCTTCTAAGCGGGAAAGTTGTGGCGAACGATCCTCCACCGGCGAGGAGGCCTTATTCGTCGCTCGGTCAGTGGCCGATACGGCGACGGGTTCCCTGCCGACGTATCTGATCTCGTCAATGAGATCAACGATAAATTTCTTGCGTTTTCTCCCTTCCTTGCCCAGCGGATTATAGAACCCTTCATCGGTGCGCACAAAAACAGCCAACGGGTCAGCACGAAGCCATGGTTCATTCACCTGGCTCAAGACATCGAAAAGAATCCCGAACCGGTCTTTGGAATTCAAGTCCAGAAACTGTTTATGGAACGTGATCCCCGGGTAATCCTTGAGGTCAATGCCGACCATCGCTCTATTAAGATGGGAAGCGGCCCGGGTAATGTGCAGCGGGATCTCGGCGGGAAGCGGCGGAACCTTTAAATGCAAATGCGGCGGGGCCCGGCCGAAAAAGTCGATGAAATCATTCACGGTCCGCAGCAATGTCTCCTGTTCCCGGCTCAATGGCGCGCCATTCTCCGAAGACGCATCAACAACATACCGTCCATTTTGCAGATGGACATGCAACGTTTGCGTCAACTGCCGTATCGTTTCCCGGTGGGCATACGGTCGGTCATCTCCTTGCCACCGCACTAAAGTCTCATAAAATTCCGGATAGTGGTTCAAGTTATGGTCCAGGCCCTTAAGCAGCACGGGGGGGATTGCGCCGACCTTTTGCGCGAAGTCCTGATTGGTTTCCGGAGGCGTTGTATCATCCATTTCCCCAACGACCACCCAGATCCGCTCCCCGTTGCGGCCGAACTGGTCCTTTAATTGCCGGATCTTTCCCTCTTCCATCTTCAGGAATCTAAAAAGCCAGATCGTTTCTTCGGTCTGGCGGACCGCCTTCCGCTTGGGGCTGACATGTTCCTGTATTTTCATATACACGTACTTATCGGTATTGATGACCAGTAATGCCTTCTTCATCGTATAACTGTAGACTGCCACTTTAAAGAGGAGCAGCGCCTGCCGGGAGAGGTTCGCCACCAGAAGCAAAAGCGGCCAGGTCCTTTTCGAACGGAACAGCCCCAGCGGCCTGACATTCATCAGCTTAAGCTTGTCGATCGGCAAAGACGCCAATAACAGCCTGCCCACCTTTGCGTTAGAGCCGGTGTCCTGGGTTAACAGCTCCAGCACCACGCGTCCGGCATACGAATGGGTTACGATATCCGCCTTCCCGCTCTCATAGACGCGGGGAAGAAACTCAATGAGCCATTTTAAAAACTTCACGGACCGTGAAATACTGTCCGTCATCAAATAAATTTCTTCCAGGGTCCTTTTGTCCTCATCGTTTAAATATTTCGAACCGATTTTTCCTGTGTCGATCGTATGCCGGATCGTCCGGCGGCTGCGCCAATGCTGCGGGACAACAACGGTCCTCTCGGGAAAGACCCGGCTTAATTCTTCCAAACTCATCCCTTCTTCGTCCTTGACGCCGTGTAAAAAGAGGATGGGACGCCCCGCCTTCGGTTCGCCTTCCCTGGCCTGGATCTCGTACGGCTCCCAGATCAACGAAGAGGCGTATTTACGGTTAAGCGCGCGATAAATAGTCTCCACCTCGAATTTTTTCCGGCGCGTAACAGAATGGACAAGGATCAAGAGTAACATCCCGGATACAGAAACAAAGCTTAGGGTCAATAACGTGGGGGATAAAATCGCGGCGGTGAGAAAAATCACTACGTTTAAAATACTGTTAACGCCATTGATGAAATAGGTGATGTCAAAATTATCCCCGATATCTTTTTTCGGGTATCCCTTGATCCGCAATCCTATCCGCCAGACAAACCTCTGCGACATGATAAAGACGCCGGTGGCCAGAGGGACGCTGCCCCAGGATGTTCCCAAAATGACCTCGCTTAACGCCCAGGCCAGCATGGCCGGGATCCAGGGAAGCCCCCGGTAAACAGTCTCATGACGGACAATGATCGGGATGGTTTTATCCACCCACCTCACCCAGCGGTGGAACCTTTCGGAAGACAACGCCGGCTTTCCGGCGAGCCAATCGGCGATCGGGTTCAATACCGCTACCAAAGCCATCAGAATAAGAATGCCCACTGCCAAAGTAAACACGCCGGCAATCATTCCCCATTTCAGCAGCTGCCCGTTGATCTTAACCATCTTCTGTTTCGCCCTGCCCCACCGGCCGTCTTTCGGCGCTCCATCCACCACTGGAGAGGAAGTGGTTGCAATATGACCTTCGCGTTGTCTCTTCGCCAGAATATTATTGGCATATTCACGAAAATACCGATCCCTGGCGGCAATTCTGCGCAATAATTCCGCGGCCTGCGGCCTGAAGCCACGGGTATATTCCTCTTTAAGGAACACCCTTATCCTTTCTATAAATTCTTTTCGTTTTTTCCGTTCAAGGCCATCATAGCGGTAAAAAGTCTGCTGGAAAGCCAGCATTTCCCTGACCGCCTTTAAATCTTGCGCGGATGTCGGCTCCTCTTTGCCCGGCTGCTTCGCGGCAGTTGTGATCTCCACGGATACAACGCCGCCGAAGCCCGTCGCCTGCGCGTAGACCAAACGGCCGCCTTGCGCGTCCTGGATATTAACGGCGTAAACGTGGGTTCCATCGGATTCCAAAAGATCTTTCGCGAGAGCGTCTTTAAAGAAACTGTGGGCGAGCTCCTCATCATACATTCCCCACAAATTCTTCGACCTGATTTTTAGGTAATAGGAGCGGGGCTTACCCTGCTGGTTTGAAAGCCATTGCGCCAAAGCGGTCACGTCGCGCGGCCGCACGCCACGGTCGAACCGCTTGCCGGTCAAGGGATCCGTGAACAGTTTTTTCCATTTCCGGCCGGATTTATCGGCGAGGATATCATTCAGATACAGGTTAGCGGTTGTGACCAATTGAACATTAATGCGCCGGGCATCTTGCCTGGATAGATTAAACAAGCGCTCGATTCTCTTGCCAAGGACCCGCCGGATCTGCGGCGGGATAATTCCCTGCCAGACATATTTAACCGGGCTCGAGGAAGCCCGCTCGATGGCCCTGACCGCTTCGGCGGGCGTGTCGACGATCGTGTATAATCTTGTATCTTCAGGATTAACCGTGCCGTAAGCGACCAGAGTCTTGACGAACCATTCGTGCCACGGCTGCCAGAATTCCCTGCCCAAAAGTACGATGCGTTGGCGGGGCATCTTGCCGGTCTGTATCAAACAGAGACCTTCAAAAAGAACATCCATCGTCTCCGGTCCTCCGGGCAAAACAACAGATCCACGGTCGCTGTGACGGAACATGGCGATTTTCTGCTCAAACATATGGCTGAAACCGAGCCGCAGATCACCGGCCTGCTGCAATCTTTGATGACGCCTGTTGTCCCAGAGGGAGACGGCCCGGGCGGTCGCCGTCCGTCCCTGCTGGAACCCCTGCCAGACGGCATCAGAGACTCCGCCGCCTCCCCGATAAATAAGAGAATAATTTCTCGAGGCCAGGAGCCTCGCCGTCTCAACGGCCAGCGCGTATTCCCTGCCCTGCGGGCGTGTCCACGGAGAACCAAGGATCCCGACCGTGTTGGTGACGCCCTGCATCCGCGTCAGCGTCTTCTGGAGCTCCTTGATCGTGCGCTGAATATTGACATGATTACCGTTCGCCAATTTCATTCTGGACCGCCGCGACCGGCGCAGATACCGCGCCGCTTCCTCAACGGAATCCACGACCACGACAAGCTCCTTGAGCGGCCGGCGCAGAAATCCCCGTCGATACATATCCTTCAACCGCGGGACCAACCCCTGCCAGAATTCCCTGCCGAATAAAATGACCGGAAAATCATTCTCGGGGGCAGAGTCTTTCAGGACGAGGACTTCGAAAAATTCATCCAGGGTTCCGACCCCTCCCGGCATGCTGATAAAAGCCTGACTCAAATTGATAAAGGCCATCTTGCGCGCGAAGAAATACTGAAACGCCAGAGGTACGTTAACAAACGGGTTCATCTGTTCCTCAAACGGCAGCTCGATCTGCAAGCCGATGGAAATTCTACCGGGCGGCACACCGCGGTTGGCCGCCTCCATGATCCCCGGCCCGCCGCCGGTGACAACGGCAAGTCCTTCGCTGGAAAGGGCCGCCGCCAAATCCATTGTGAGCCGGTACCAGGGATGTTCCGGCGGGAACCGCGCGGACCCCCAGATGCTCACCGCCGGGCCGATGGCCTTGAGAAGTTTTTTATACTGCCGCAATTCCCTCGCCGCTTTCTCGATAAACCGCGACTGTGCGAGGGGCGAGGAGGCCCTTTTGTGCCGGGGATGTTCCATTAAACCGTAACGAGCAATAAGTTCTTCCCTCTTTGACCGCTGCTTTCCCAAATATTCATATACCGTCTCTCGAGAAATGTCGTCATCGAAGATATCCGGACGCATATCCCTGAATCCTAATGTCCTCGTTTTATTTTTAATAAACTCGCTTTTTAGGTCAGAATCAACTGTCAACAGCTGCTTAATCCCGGAGACTCTTGTCTCATGGCCAACCCCCGAGTAACGAGGGACCTCGGATGCCCTGGCCCTAAGCCAAGGAGCTATCTCCATCGCGGCAAGTTCACTGAGAATTTCACCGTCCGGATCTCTCGTCAAACTTACTTTGAGGTCAAACCATCCTTCAATATCCAGGCTGAAATCTTCAGAGGATAGAACCAGGTATAACTCTCCCGGCTCTTCCGCTATCCCCTCAAGAAAATTCCTGTAAGTCCTTATGGACCACCGATGAACCACCTGTACCGTTCTCTTGTCAACGATCGATCTAAAGTCCAGCCAACGGGCGAAACTTTTTGCCGAAGCAAGTTTGGCCTCAGGGTCTAGTTCAGAAGCTTTCACAACAGGCAGTCTTACCATCTTCTCTATGTCATTATCCAAGACAATCAGATGTGAAACAGCCTCCACCGGCGAGGAGCCTCCGTTTCCGGAACTCTGCGAACCATGTCCCGGGGAGCCCTTCTCGCGGCGTTCTTGCCCCGCAAGCCCTTCGAAACCGAATTTTTCTTTGCCACGCTTCAATAATCTTTCATAAGTCCAAACATATATTCTTGCCCATTCCTCCCCCGCCTTGTCACCCGGTTCATAGCGCACAGCAACTTTCTTTTGTAACTTGTGATACGCCCGCTTGAGCCTGGTGAATTGACGCTGATTCGTAAAAATATATTCTTCATCCTCCAGGTTAAACCCGAAGAGCTCATATATTCTCTCCCAGACATGTTTTCCGAGATGATGGCCGGGGATATAAACACCAAATCGCTGCGCGGCACGTAATAACTTCGGATCATTCTTTAAAAAATATATCTGATTGATCCTGATGCCTCTTCGTATTGACTCATCCACAGCCTCCAGGACCGCTTCAGGTGTTGGATAAATATCACGTTTCGTTATAGCGCGGGAGACGGCAGGCCTCCGCGCCTCCCCATACATGAGTATATCCAGCGCCATCCCGGCCATCCGTGTTTCCCGGGATTTATAAATTTTAAGTATGTTTGTGGCAACGCGTTCCAAAGAACGCGAAATCTCGAATGCCTCCAACCCATTCTTTTTCTGATAATCCAGAAAATGGTTCGTTATTTCCCGGGCGCGGGTCTCTTCAGCAACACCTGTTTCTTTGACTTTAGAAACAATCCCTCCCTCAACTAATCCTTGCAGCCGAACCTGGTGAAGGGCCGTAATCCATTCCCTGATTTTCTCGGCAAGTCGCCATTTTGTCTTGCCCATAACACTCTTCTCCTGCATTTTCTCAAGAAAACTCAACATCACCGGTCGCGGCACAGAGACTTTTCCTCCCTCTGAAACCGTGACCACGCGGACAGCGATCCCAACGGCCTCCCTGTCCATGGTTTGATAATGATGCTCCCTTATGCGCTGAACTGCCCGGTCAACCATTTTTTCCAACTGCTTTTCTATTTCAGTTTCTCTTTTACGAACAGGCGAAGAGCCGCGGGTTTGCGGTCCCGATTGGTCATCCTCACCCAACTCAAAACCATCAAGGTCGGCTTGCAAAGATTCCGCTATATAGCTCATTATTTTTGCCTCTGCCGATGCATTGATCTGCCCTTGATCCCGCCATTCGCTTATCGATTCCGAAAGATCAGTTTCTTCTTCTCCGGCTTTTTCAATTTTCTGAAGTATCCGTAAACATACCTCAAACTGGATTCCCGGGACAAAGATCCTTCCCAAAGGATGCGCATAGATCAGTTTTTTGGCGACGACCAGACGCGCCTGCTCGTAAGATTCCCTGTCTTTAAAAACATGACGCCGATTACCATCCCATAATCTTAAAAACGGGAATTTAGTATCTTCCGGATGCTTTAAGATATTTGTTGTCTCCTGCCTAAGGTTATCAGGGGCCGCTTTGTTCAGCAGGCCGGTGAATTCTTGATCTACAGCTTGTTTTTGTTGCTCTTCCTGTGCCATCATACCGTCAACCACCCGCTGGGCGAAAGAGGCGATTTCTTCTTGGAGTATTGCGACCAACCGCTCGCGAAGAGCTTCAGACCGTTGCTTGGAATCAACTATTTGATTCCTAAGTTCCTTCACTAAGCGCTGGTTTTCTTCCTCTATTTCTCGCTGCCGCTGTAATTGGGCCAACGCAAACAATAGTCTGGTTAGATCATGTTTCAAAGCTGCAAGGAGTTTCCTCTTGAAAATTTCCATTCCTCCCTCTTTTTGAACTCGTTCGATCAATTTCCCTTTCGTTCCTCGATATCTCTTTCCAATCGGCTCTAACCGCTCTATCTTCCCTAAGGTTTCCTTGCTTATTCCAAGTATTTTCATCATTGCATTCTGACTAAGTTTCTTTTCTGCCTTGAAACTTTGTATGATATATCGGAGCAATTGGGCCGCTTCCTTGTCTTTTTCCTTTTTCCGCAATGATTCATCGTGAATCCGTTGCAAAATTTTCAGGATTTTTTGTTCAGTCTGTTTTAAGACCGGCTTGGATTCGCAAATTGCCTTAAGTGTAATGCGATGCACTCCATAATCTCGCTCAAATTCCCTCAAACTGATATCAAACTGTTCGACTGTCTTCAAAAACATATCACGCAAACGGGAGGCCTCGGCCTTTGATATCAGGTTCGCATTGTACGGAGGCTGTTTGGGACAAAAGATACCACGGGTACGGACAAACTGGTGTAAGTATGACAAAGAAATATTGATGTCTCTATGCCGGGCAACCCGCCGTTTGGGATATTCCTGGAGACGCTTGCTGAGTAATTTAACGTTGACCCGGGATTGGGGGTTGTAATGTTTCTTCCGGTAAGGGATCTGATATTTTTTGATATCTTTTTGTACCGTCTTCCTGGAACGGCCAACAATTTCCCCTATTTCTCTGTAGTTGTGTTCATTTCCCACCGCAAGCTTATATAATTTTTTAAGATAAGTTTTCCTTGTTTTTCGGTCTCCCCTTTCCCCAGACACCGGCGAGGAGCTTTCCGCCCGTTGTGCGGCGGAAAGCGACGCAGGCCTTCGACTTCGCTCAGGCCAAGTCCTGAGCCTGTCGAAGGACGCAGCCCCCGGCGCCTTGACAGAATCGAGGGGCGAGGAGGCGCGCGGAAACCGGGGACGTAGCGGCGGAGCGGCTATAAACCTCACCGTGGCCCGATGGGGAAACGGCGGCATCCGCGCGAGGTCATAAGGCACGGGCCTGCCGGCGACATCAGAGACGTTCAAATACAACCGCCGGTCGCGTAACGCGTCCAGGATTTCTAACGACACGCCCGGTTTCAGAGAGAGGGGTTTAATCCACCTCTTTTCCAGCGGGATTGCCGCATCCATCATCTGCGGTACCCTCCCCAGAATTTCCAGATATCCCAGAAGCTTCGGCAGATTGTCAGCCAGGACATGGGATTCATCGACATCGCGCAGCAGCCCCAGCCACGGGGCGGCTTCTTTATCCAGTTTAACAGTGATGACCCGGGAATTGTTCGCCTTCTCGGCGCGCTCGATCATATCCATCATGGCCTCGGCATGGATGGGCCCATCCGGATGCTCTATTATCCATCCCTTGCGGTACGCCAATGCCAAGGGCGCCTGGCCGGCAACAATATCCGCGTAGAGACCTTCCTCACGCAGACGGTCAAACAAATCATACACCGCGTCACCATATTCCAGGTACGCGGCCAGAATATGCAGCGCGAATTCATCCCTGGCAACGCCCTCGAGCCGCCTGCCGATCTTATCCAAAGCCGGTACAACCGCTGAATATATAAATTTACTCTTGGTCGCCAAGAGTGAAGTAAGTGCCGGCACCTCTGGCAGGCCACCCCAATTCCCAAGCGCTTCGATGGCGGTATGCTGGATATCTTCCTCGCCTCGCAATTGCAATAACTTGATCAGGCCGGGGATCGCCCGTACGTCGTAATGATCACGGAAGAATATGGCCGCGTCCAGGCGGGCAATCGGGTGCGCTTCATCGGACAGATCAAAGAGCCGCCAGTCGATCTTGTCGCCTTTATCTTCCGCCCCGCCGGAGCCAGCCGAGTCGCGCTGGACCGGGCTGGAGGCCGAAGGCCGACGTCCTGAGCGAACGAAGTGAGTCGAAGGGCTGGAGGACGCCCGGGAAACGCGTACCGCAACAAGACGATCCAGTTCCCTCTGGAATTTCCGGCCCCGCCCCGTCGCCCGGAAATAATCGTACAAATGATTGCCCGGTTTTTGATTAAGAAGTCTTTTAACCAGCAAGGGGTTTTGGCGGGCCAGACACAACAGCTGATTATAAAGATAATATCCCGTCAAGCGCTCCTTGTGGCCTTTCTCAAACTCATCAGCGATCACCTGCGCCTCGTGGAAAATCTTTTCCAGACGAAGTGCCATATTATCGGCAACGGGCGAAGAGACGGCGTGATTTTTCCGCGCCTGCCTGAGGACCCCGCGCAGCACGCGCGCGTGGTCCCGGCGGGAGTTGCTGAGCGCGATAATCACGTCGAATTTTCCGGAAACAAGTTTGCCTCGCTTCTCGCGGATCAACGCGTCCAGATACGCGCGGTTTTTTAAAATGTCCCGGGGAGAAAACTTCTTTCTGTGCCCGCCGTTTTCTTTCTCTGCCAACATTAACGTCGACTCCGCGAAGAGGAAGTCGCGGATTTCAGACAAGGTGAACCTGGCGGCCATGCCGCCCTTTTGGGTGAGCGTGACGCGTGAGGCCAGGACGGGCCGGCCACGGACGAACTCTGCGACAGCCCGCATGACATACCCGTCGTCATTCTCGCCGAAATAGACGATATTGCGTATGCCCTTCAGCTCTTCCATCCGCGTTATCGCCTGCAGGTGAGACAAGCGCCCGGACCGCGCGCCCATCACCTGTTCGTAAAGATCACGCAACCGCAGTTGAAATTTAAATTCAAACACCGCGTTGGCGCTAACAGCGTCGAATTCCTTGTTCAAACCGTTATGGTTATCAACGACCTCTCTGTTCACCGCCTCAATGGGGGCGAACTTGATCTTCTCCAGCGCGGTTCCTCTTTTAACGACGACTTCGTACAGGCCCGAAATTTCGCCAGCCAAGCCCAAGACGCGGAATTTTTGGCGCGAATCCACGGCCCCGGCCATGGCCTTCACGCCGTGGATGACAAATGCGCGGACCTGGGCCGCGGACGGCCCCTCATAAGCCAGAAGGTCTTTGATTTTCCCGGCCAAGACGTCATAGCGGAAATCTTGTTGTTTCCTGTCTCTCCGCTCCTGCCCGAATTCCCGAATACGTTCCAGCGCCCTGCGCAACGACCCGTTCTCTGCGTCGAGTAATTCCACCGGACTGGAGGCGGCGTTCTGCCTGGCCAGTTCGATCCTCTCCCACAGCCTTTGGGCGCTGGAACGGTTGCGCGCGCCGTGCAACCACCACTTTCGCCAGACACGTTCAAGTTCTTTCTGAATATGCCCGGGGATATCTGTCAGGAGGGTCCCGGGGTCGATCAAAGCATCAACGACGATATCCTTCACATATCCGGACACGGTACCCGTCCCACCCTCGGGAAGTTGAACAAAGCGATTATCGAATGGATAGGAAGCGGCCTCACTTGCGGAGTTCTCCAAAAGCGCGGCGCGTTTAAACTCGTGCAGCAGACGCATCACGACCGGCCACGCGCCGGGAAGAATATTCAACGTTAAACGTTTTTGCTTTTCAAGGATAGCGGACGGCACAATCGAATGCGGTGTCGCGATCAGCGCGGCGGCCTCGACCCAGCGCTGTTGTTGGCGCTGATCTTCCGTCGGGAACCGCCCTTCCAGCCCCTCATGGATACGGACCCCCGTCAATCCCGAGTGATAGGACTCGTCCAGGACGCGCAGCACCACGGCCAGCGCGCGCAGCCGCGCCCATTCTTCCACGGAAAGGTCCGGGTTTGTCCGTTCCAGCCCATAGAGCACTTTCAGGAGGGATTGGCTGGCCGGATGCAATTTCTCGACGCCGGTCACGCCATGCAGGCCGAGCCAGAACGTCCACGCGCGCCCAAAGATCAAATTGTTTTCCAATGCTGCCTGCAATGACTTCAAGGCCCGTTGCAGATCTTTCCTGTAAAACTCCGGCCAGACGGGTTCAAACATCCGCCAGCGCCGTTCCAGAGAAGATCCAGATTTGTTCTCAACCGGGCTGGAGGAAAAACTGTTCTTCTCGCCCCTGTTCCCCATCCTCAAGAAAATGGCGATGCGGTCGTTGTCCCGCAAAGGGATATCCGACGCGTTGATCTCGCGCGCCCCAAAAACCTCTTCACCGTTACGCACAACGTAAATGTCGTCTTGCACCTGAAGGTTCTGCGCAGCGATAAATATTCCAAGCTCCTCATTGCGGTAGGCCAGGTCGAGGAGAAATTCTCGCAAGGTCAGGGCGGCCGCCGGTTTCAGCTCGTCTTTCCCGGCTGCCGCCAGCACATCCCACAAGAACGGATCGAGGGTAAAAGAAATATGCAAATAGCGGTACCGCCCGGCGCGGTCATGGACAAAATACACCCACCGCACCCAGCGGATGGGGGAGGAGCTCCGAGGAGGCATTTGTTCAATAAACTCCGTTATTTTCTGCAAAGGTGTCTTTGAATTACTCGTTATAAGCTTCGGTTTTGCGCGGAACAGGTCTGCTACCTTCCAACCAGGCAAATTAAACTTTTCCTCAATGACTTCTATGATATTCTTAATTTGTGGATGCTTCTCGCGATACAGCAAGATTTCAGCCTCTTGAGCGGATATAAGATCGCTTTGATGCATTTCGCTTATAGCGAAGGAATACAGTTCACCTATCTTTTGTCTCCAACGATGCGCCGGGATAAATGCGAAATGATTAACAAGAATTTTCTTATTTGCTTTACTTAAAGCAAAATACAGATCTTCCATGTCTGTAACAGCCCTGGAGGGGTGCATCAGAAATTTCACCGCCTCAAACATAATCCGCCTTTCTTTCCCCTCAATTTCATCGTTTATCATAAACAAGGCGATATCCTTAAGCTCGATATTCGATCCCTCCATGGCAATTTTTAATTTTGAGGCGACATAATTGACAACTTTGACTAAGGTGCCAGCGTCAGTCTTCAACTCTTTAGCAGTTTTTCGATAAAACTGCCCCGTCCGGGTAATTCTCCACGCCATATATTTTGCCTGATGTACTCCTAACTTTCCCGCAAGGACCAATTCCAAAGTCAAATACAACAATTTAAACCGGGCTGCATCAAATTTAAGCTTTACCCGTTCTGGAAGAGCAATGCCATCAAACACGGGGTGGGCATCACTGTAAGAAGCTAAATTAATTAATGGGAATACAGGGGCATCAATTATTTCATTGATATGAACAAAATTCCTGGCCAATTCCTTTATGACCTCCCGGAAATGACCAGAAACCGTATCATTTCTTATGCCCGCCGTTAATCCGACATCTGTTGAACGGAGAATATTCCAACTGCTCAATCTCAAGACAAAAGTCCGCAAAATTGTCGCTGATATCCTTGAATCCATATAAGACTGCGCGGCCAGCAATTGAATAAGCCCCTTGAGGCTGTTCTGAATCTTTTCATCACGGAATTCCGGCCGCTGGAAAGAATCCCCCACCCCTTGAGCAGTCAATTGCGCGCTAATAAACCTTTTTAAAATTTCCAGGGCTCCATCTCCATACAACAAACTTTGAGACATCAACCGCGGCTGTACGGATTTAGTTTGTTTTGGCTTCTTCGAAGAAGCCAACGCCTGCTGAAGTGCCTCGATTTGAAAAGGAGGAAGCTCCAGTTCTCTGACGATGCTCTGAAGATTCTTTCGAATAACAGCATTAAGCTGGCCCCTTTGAATATCCTCCGTGAGAATAGCTATAAAAATACGCTTTTTTAATCTCTCTTGAAATTCATCCATCATTTGCGACGCCTGTTTTGCTATATATTCACCCCAAATGGCCAATCCCCCCCCAGAGTAACGCGATTGATTCCCTCGTGAATCACCACGCAATGCCGTAGTCGCATGAGGTAAAGTGATTCCCGCTCTTCTAGCAATATCCTTCAAATTCAGGCGCTGATAGATAATCTTGAATTTCAACGTATTAAATTGAGCATCCATTAATAATTTCTTGTCATAGGCCTCCTCCAACAAGCGCAATAATCGCTTCTTCTCTTGATTATTTAAAACATCGGCAAACAACAAAACCCGCATCACCAAGCCATGGTATTGGGACCTCCTTCTTTTAATAAAATAGATGTAAAGGTCCGGGCGTTCTTTTATGATCAATTCGGCTAATTTTTTATAAGGAGCAATTTCCTCATAACCCCCTAAAAGCTTTTCAATATAACCATAGGACTTATTGAATTTTCGGCCTAAATCAGAAAGACGCAAAGATGGATTCTGCAACAATGCGAGTAATACCTTTAATTGTGACTCGTTTAAATATCCTTGAGCAAATGCCTCAAGAGCTTTAAGTATCAGAAAATCCCGCTCTTTATCCGTGTAACTGCCGCTGCCGAACGACCCCAGAGAACGCGTGTGGACATGATTCTTCTTTAAGATCTCTTCTTCTCTGGGTGATGGCTGACTAAGGACGACCCTGCGCTTGGCATGAAGAGCAAGAATATTACGACGTTCTTCTTCCTTGTCCTTGATCTGCGAGGTAATCAACTCGGCCATTTCCCAGGTTACCCGCAACGTATGCCCTTCATAAACAATCTCCACCATCTCTTTCCCTCGTCCCTGTTTGTTCCCCAAAACCGGCGACGCAGCCCCCGGCTTGGCGAGGGGCGAGGCGGCGGGTTTGTGATTGTCCCCTGGACCGGAACGCTCACGCGCCAATTTTTGCGTGAGCTTCTCAATTTCCCGAAGCAAAATCCCCCTCTCGCCCTTGCTCGCGTGAATAATAAACATGCTCTCGATGGCGAAGGCTTTTACCTGACGCACCAGGACATCCTGGCCGTGGTCCGTGACCAAAGACAGGATTTCCCGCACGTGGTCCGGATGACCTTCCGCAGCGCGTAACGCCACCGGGATAACCCGGTCCAGAAAGATACCCTGCGCCTGTTCGGGATAAATTGTCCGCAGGTCGGACACGGCAGCCATGACCACCTCCAGCATTTCTGAGATCTTCTGCGGCTGGTTCCCGGCAAGGTCCGCCACAACCGGGAAGACCTCTTCGGCCAGAAGCTCGACGACGGGGCCTGGATATGCCGAAACGATCTTCTTGTAATTTTGCCGGATGATTCTCGCTTTCCGAAAGATTCGGACGGCCGCGCCGGGTTCCTTGCCCTTGCTTTTTCCCTTCCGGGAGCGCATGACCTTCCTTAACCCATCAAGCATCCCAAAGTAATCTTCCTTGCTAAAAATATCCGGACGGCGGATAAGCATTTCCAGTGTTTTGAGGATCTGATCTGCCGTCTTCGTTTTTTGATACCCAAGACGCCGGACAAACCACCTGGCCTCCACGCGAAGAAGCTCCCTGAGAGCCTTCCTTAATTCGCCGATAACCTCATCCCGTTCCCGCGCCACCGCCATCGACGGATACGCGGCCAGACCGACCTGCGGGATACTGACGAACCTGGCGCCCTTGACGCGCAACCCGCGGGCCAGGGCGATAATAATGATCAGCTGGGTCGCGAACGTGGCAAGGCTGTTATCCATGGACTTTGCCAGGTTGGCGGAAAATGTTTCCAGCCCGACGGCGGCCGTGCGCGCCATCAAACGGCGGTATTTCTTCAGCGCCTCGGGGACACCTTCCTTGAACAATAACTGGTAATACACCTCACTGCCGTCCATGGCCTCAACGATGAACGGCCCCAGCATCCCATTGTCATAATTATTCCCGGCCAGATAATTCCAGTCCATGTTCAGGGAAATACGCGGGCCGTGCCCTTCCTCATCTTCCTGCGGGTCCATTTCGATCGGCGAAGAAGATTCCGTATTGGAAGGACCCTTTTCTCCTCGGTGGTCCTGGAGACGTTCCAGGAGCCGCTCCACCTGTTCTTTCAACCGGGTCCGCGCCGACTCATCCGTGACGTGGGACAGGACCACCAGGCTTTCGCGCAGCAGCGGCGTGATGGAAAGCAGCTCCGCGGCGATCCCGCGCTTCAAGAAGACCTGCGCCAGGCCCAGTCTCGCCTGGACCTGTTCAACTTTGGCATCCCTGTCATAAGCGGTCTCATAAGCCCGCCGGAATAAATCCTGCGCGGCAAACAAATCATTGGCCGCCAGTTCCAGGCGACCTAAAGCCAGGAGGCTCTGCGCCTCGCCCACATCATCCATGTCCACAAAAATCTCGCGGGCCGCGTGGGAGGCCTGCCGGGATTTTTCCCAATCCTGACGGACAAAATACAGCTGCCCCAGGTCCATCCAGGCCTGGGCTTCCTGCCGCCGGTCCTGATCCCATTGACGCAAGGTAAGGGCTATTTTTAAATAATCTTCGGTCGGTCCAAAATCATCCATCCGCTGAAAATAAATCCCAAGGATCCGGTACGCCCCGGCCATGCCGCGCGTAAAATTCACTCCATCGGCGACGCGATAGGCCTCTTGCGCCAGCTCTCTGGCCAATTCCCATTCGCCGATACGAAGATAAAATCCGGCCAGGTTATTCTTATTGGTGGCCACTTCCAGATTGCTGATGCGGGCTTTCAAACTTTCATCCATCAGAAGGTCAAGGCCTCGCCGGTAAACGCTGATGGCTTCCAGGGTATTTCCTTGAGAGGCATAAATCTGTCCTAACCCGTTATAAGCGCGGTAGAGCCCCAGGATGTCGTTATAACGCATGCTTAAACGCTGCGTTTCCTGATAGCCGCGCAAGGCCTCCTGGTTATTGCCGGACGCGGAATGCGCGCGTCCATACAAGTACCACCAGTGGATGAGAACGTGCCGG
This sequence comes from Candidatus Omnitrophota bacterium, assembly GCA_016212005.1. GTDB lineage: Bacteria > Omnitrophota > Gorgyraeia > Zapsychrales > Zapsychraceae > UBA10015. Next base: position 24,563 of record JACRHP010000003.1, read on the forward strand.
TCATTGTCCGCCAGATGTTCCGACTCCGCCGGTAGAAAATCTTTATTAGCAATAATCGCCTGCAGGGCCAGCTCAAAGTTTCCAAATTCGATAAATACATCGGCCAGGGCGTTAAGAAGGTCCTGCACCCGCCATTGCGCGCGCCATCGTTCACGGATGAGCGCTGTCCGTCGCTGGGAGAACTTCCGCTGCGATTCCGCCCGCTTCTCCTGAATACGGGGAACAACACCGGATACTTTGGATAAAAGATATACAACAACCGCCAAGAATAATATCGTTTCCAGCTTGGTATACGCGGAAATCTCAAAGCCCGGCAGCGGTGTTACCCATAGCAGCGCCGCGAAAAACAAAACAACATAAATGGCATCGTGGATGACCCAACCGTGGGCCTTCTCGACCAGGATATCGAAAATCTTTTTCACCCTGCGTTCGACATGCATGTACAGAGGCACCCAGCGTTCCAAAGCCGTCACCCTGACCTGCAGCCGTTCGACAATATGTCCTGTCTCAACAGCCACGTTTTCCCGGATGGGGTGGAACCGCTCTTTGATTTTTTCGCTCAATACCCCCTCGACAGGCTCCATGCGGTTGTTCATCCAGTAAACGGCTTTTTCTGAATCCGCGCTGAACTCAACGATCCTGGGGGCTGTCGTGCGGTCCCGGCCGGAGTAACCTATCGCCAGAAGGTGATATTTCTGGAGGACCAACTCCAGAACCTTGCTCTTGTAGAAGGAAAGGCCTGTCGTTTCCTGCTGAACGGCATCCATAATCCCCTTTCGGCCTTCTTCAACAGTCCCGAAGAATTTGAATAACCGTGTCCCTTTAAAATCTCTTTCGTCCGCGCCCTGTTCGTAATAAGTTTTGAATTCTTCGTCGACGGAATAGACGCGTAACGGAACATTCAACCGGCGCATCGCCATTTCCAAAAACGGGTCGACATTGTTGGTCAAGACAACCGGCAGATACCCCTGCTGCGCCAAAGCGGCGATGGCGAAATGGATAAGGTTGGGACGCACTTGCCTGTGGCCAGCGGGTTGCTGCGGGTCCATGACATCGAAGAGCATGTGGAATCTTTCTTCGCGCAGATTTTCCAGGAGGATATGGAAGAACACGTCGGGAGGCAGCGGATGCTGCTGGTCTAAGCGGTGGATTTCATCAAAAAACGTGCGGACTTCAGCCAGAACGGAGGGGTTGACCTGTTTCAACGCCGGTTCCAGAATATCCTGCATCGTCACAAAGACCATCTTCCTGACTTCGGACAATAACGGCAGCGAAAGCGCGCTCACCCCGGCACCGACGAACGGAACAATGCCGTCCGGTGCCCCGCGGGTCTTGTTGGCCTGCAGATATTCGCTGATCTGCACCAGCGCGTCGTCCCCCCGCCCGGATTCAACCGGCGAGGAGACAAGAGAGACATAATCCTTGACATCTTTTGTATTTCGCCTTATATTTACTTTTGAGGTGAATATTTGAGAATCAACAATATCAAATGGGACGACGATACCATCCTGCATATCGCCCGACACGGTGTTGAAGCCGAGGAGGTTGAAGAAGTTTGCTTCGGAAGTCATCCCTTGATCCTGAAAAGCCGGCAGAATAGATACTACGCCTTCGGCCAAACCAGAGGCGGACGATACATGGCGGTCATATTCGAATATCTTGGTCAAAACAAAGCGAAGGTCGTCACGGCCCGCGCCATGTCCGAGGCAGAACGAAAATTCTACAAAAAGAGGTGAAAAATCATGAAAAGACATATTCCGAAGTTTAAATCCCTGGAAGAAGAGCGCCGGTTCTGGGATACGCACGACATCACTGAATTTATAGATGAACTTAAGCCGGCGGGAGTAAAATTCGTCAGGCCAAAGAAGAAACTCATTTCCTTGCGCTTGGATGCTGGTCAAATTGAATCTCTTAAGGGAATCGCCTCCCGCGAAGGACTCGGCTATCTTTCCCTGATTCGCTATTGGATCAACGAACGTCTTTCCCAAAAACACA
>JACRHP010000019.1 GCA_016212005.1 Candidatus Omnitrophota bacterium
ATCTTCGCCGGGCAGCTTTTTCTCAACAATGCTGCCTATCATATCAACCACTAGCCGTCTTTGTATCATCCCCAACGCACCCAAAAGCCCGTAAAGTAACGTCGGCAACTCCGGGACCGCCGCAGTCGCAAGTGGTTCGACCGGGCTCACCGCAAGCAACCTGCCGTCAACGCCCGTGCCCGGCGAGAACGCGGCCCCCGCGGACTGCGGCAGGCTCTTGTGCCCGACAAATATTGGAGAAGTCCCTTCAGGGAAGCGTGTTAACGATTGATCCTTGTCACCTTCGCTGCCATAATGAATCTGATCAACAGGATAAGCATCCGTGTCGCGCAAAAAGATCGTTTCATTGGTATTGTTGAGGCTCAACGCGCCCGTACTGGCCAACTGCCAGAAGATACCGTCAAGTTGCGGCGCGCCGCCGCCAAAGACGACGAGATATTGATACGGCAAAAGCTCCGTGGCCGAAGGAAAAACATGACGGACCGCCGACGCGTCGGCAAGCGACCAGCCGGTCAAATCAACGGGGCTGAAACCGTAATTGAGAATTTCAACGAACTCGTCCTGGCTCGCCGAGCGGACACCGTCTTTATTTGCGTCGCCGGCCAAGCCCATTGCCGGATCGGCGAGGAATTCATTGATGACCACAAACGCCGCCGCTTCTTTAACGCAAACCAATGAACTTAACAAACCCAACCAACCCAATAAACTCCACAAACTCAAAGAACCCAAAGCACCCTTCCTTCCTCGCATCGCAACCTTCCTTTCTTGCAATCTTTCCGTTCAAAAAACCGTTACCTGATTACTGACACTTGGCACGTTATCATTAATTTTAAGATGGTCCCCATCCCCGAACTTTAATCTCTCCGGTTTTCTTATCAACATCGATAGCATACCATTTAAGACCACTCTTGAGTTTTACGCCTAAATTAGCATTAAAAATAACTGACCAACATCCTTTAGCCAACCAACTTTCTTCAATTCTGGGCTTTTTAATATTTAAACCCCAACCTTTACCTTCGTCTTCCTCTTTAATCAAATCATATTGAGCAATAAGAATAGCTTCCTCTTTACTCACACCGTCGGATAAGTTAATATTCTTAAAATTTTCCTTAACTTGTGAGGCAAATTGTGAATATCTCTCCATTGCAACTCCTTTGGCTGGCACAAAAAACACAGTCAAAAAAAGTAAAATTATTATTACTAAAAATTGAATAACCATTTTATCTTCCTTTTTTAAGGTCCATTAGGGAATCCAGGTGCTCGATAACTATTTCCTTGATAGGTACCCCCCGCACCATAAATTACACTGTTGACAGCATAGTTACTATTAAAACTTGTGGGAGAATAACCATATTGACCAGCAATCGTCGTATTATAAAGATTAATGGATTGCTGTAATCCCTCCAGATTAACCCTTACATCAAAACTAACTGCATAACGACCACCTAATCCAAGCGATTGCTCAGTAGCAAGATGAGTACCCCATCCAGATAAATTTTCGGCGGTGTCCGTAGTTTGAATTAATCTATCTGGCCCATACGGTCCCATTTCCCATTTTCCATTAGGGAGTTTATCAGAAATCAGTACATTATGTCTCGGCCCCGTCAAACTTCCAGGACCTTTAGCTCCCCCCAATGGCCTACTCACAACTGTTACGGTAGTATCCGCTTTATTTACATTCAACGCATTCCATTCTTTCGTCTGATTATTGTATTCATTAAGTGCTACTGTTCGATTTGAGACAAAACCTTTCCCTGCTTTAAAATTCTGAAATTGCTGCGAATTAACCAAACCATTCCCAACAGCTGCACCGGCAATCCCACCTACAAACCCTCCGGTGTAGGAATCCCAACTGTCAGTAGCACCAGCATAGGCTGTACCAGCGGCAAACATCCCCCCAAGAGCCCAATAATGATTACCACCAATAGCCCATCCCCCCACACCTCCGAGGGCCCCTCCAAACGCAGCCCCCATCAATGCGCCCTTCCAACCGCCCTCAAGCCCACCGGTAATAGCGCCTCCAACCGCCCCTCCAATTATTCCGGCCATTGTTGAACCCACCAGAGCCAATCCGGCAGGACCGAGAACAATTGCCGCAACTACACCGACAATGGCTCCGACGGCGGCATGCCAAAATTTTGTCCACGACCATTTATGTCCGGTTGGGTCAATGACGTTAACTGGATTGTTACGAGCATAGGAATAACGATTGAAAGACTGCGGATCACTAGGGTACGGTACTATCGTGTCGGGAGTTATAAACCTCCCCAGCTTCGGATCATAGTACCGCGCACCGAAGTAGATAAGCCCTGACTCATCGTCGGTCTTTTTACCGGTGAAGTAGTACCAGGCGATCTCCTCGCTGCTGCCGTACTTCTCGTGGCGGCTCTCTTGACCGAAAGGCTCGTACTCGATGAGCTCTTTTTTGAATCCCGTGGCGTCGGTGAGGACGTTGGCCCCGCCGAGATGATCCGCGTGATAGTACAACGTGGTGGAACCGATGGAAGGACTGTTGGTGACGGCGGCAACCCGCTGACCGCCGAGGAAGATGAACTTGGTCGTGCGTGCTCCTGAAGTCTCAAAGAGCGAACCCACATACGTCGTGGTAGTGGTCTGGCCCGACACCGTGGCAACCTTGGTCGTCCGGCCGCCGTCGCCGTCGTAGGTATACTGCCCGATTATGCTACCACCCTTTTTGACTTCAATCAAACGGTTTTCCGCGTCATATTTGTAATCGGTCGTGACGCCGCTTTCGACTTTCGTGACCATGTTCCCGTCGGCGTCATACGTAAACGCCGTCCCGTCGGATAACGCGGTCACCGCGTGCGGCCCGCCGCTACTGCCGCCGTAGAAGTACGTCTTCCCGTCTTTCGCGACGATATTCCCGATCTGGTCGTACGTGTACGCCTTGGTGCCATAGCTCCCCGGATTGGGATTCACGGCTTCCACCAGGCGGTTCAGCTCATCGTATTTGAACGTCTGGTCCGCCGTGTTGACTTTGTCGTCGATGGACAGGATATTCCCCGCGGAATCGTACGTGTAATTCAAGTCCTGAATAGTCGTAAGTTGTAAGTCGTAAGTCTTAAGTCTGGTCAAACGCAAATTTAATGGGTTGTAGGTGTATTCCGTCACATTGCCGTTGCCGTATTCCACCTTGGTCATCTGCCCCGCGGCGTTATAATCCACGTTCTTGATGAACAGCGTCGGGTCCTCGGTCATGGGCGCGGCCGGCGTCGCGTTGACTTCATTGGACTTGACGCTCTCGCCGCCGGTATTGGTGGCGCTGACCGCGAAATAATACGTGGTCCCGTTGGTCAGGCCCGTGACGGTTGATGTCGTCACGTTACCGACGCTGACCGGTGTTCCACCGTACACGCCCGGCGCGGTGCTGTAATAAATTTTATATCCGGTCGCGCCCGTTGCCGCGGCCCAGGATAACGTGACCTGTTTGTCCCCGGCCGTCGCGGTGTTCAACACCGGCGCCGAGGGCGGGCTGTCCAGCACCACTTTCAGGATAACGACCTTGTCGACATAAAGATTGCGGTCGTCCGGCGCAACATAATAATCATTCGTAAAGGCGATGGCGACTTTGCGGATTCCCGAGGGGACGGTGATCTGCCTGGTATAAGAACTCCAACCGGTCGTATTGACCGTGAAACTCGCATTGACAGTTTGATCAATGCGCAGTTCCATGTTCGGCCATGCCCCGCCCGCGTAAGACCCCTTGGCGATAATTTGGAATTCGTAGGTGGTGTTTTCCGGAAAACTAACTGTGCTTTCGATGTAACCGTTTGACCAGATGTTCCAGCCGTCGGTCACTGCCCCGCCGGTGGTTTTGGTCGGCATAGTCTCGGCCTCGAGAGTTATGAGCGGCTGGAGAGTGGCGGATACCGGTGTCGCGCTGACCTCATTGGACTTGACACTCTCACCGCCCGCGTTATAAGCCGTCACGGCAAAATAATACGTCGTGCCGTTGGTCAGACCCGTGACAGCCTTTGTCGTTACATTGCCGGCATCTGTCGGTGTTCCACCGTACACGCCCGGCGCGGTGCCGTAATAAATTTTATATCCGGTCGCGCCCGTTGCCGCGGCCCAGGATAACGTGACCTGTTTGTCGCCGGCTGTCGCGGTATTCAAAACCGGCGCGGCCAGCAGGCCCGCGGGCGTGGCGCTCATTGCATTGGAACGGACGCTTTCGCCGCCGGCATTAATGCCGCTGACGACAAAATAATACGTGGTGCCATTCGTGAGGCCGGTGACCGTCGCGGTCGTGGTATTCCCGACGCTGACCGGCGTGCCGTACAGGGTTGGGCTGGTCCCATAATAAACCTTGTACCCCGTGGCCCCGGATGTCGCACTCCAGCTTAAAGCCACCTCGCCGTTTCCCGCTGTGGCGGTGTTTAACGCCGGTGCAGGTGGAAGCGACGTGGCAGAATTGACATTCACCTGGACATTACTGAGCAAGGAAGTGTTCAATACCGTGTTGGCATGACTCGTCACCGCCAGCCCGACGTATACGGTGGAAGTCATGGTGACGGTTTCCGTCGGCCCCACCTGCGCCCAGGTCGTCCCGTTGGCCGACTGCCAGGCCTTGAAGGTGTTGCCGCTGCGGGTCAGTTTTACCCAGTAGGGCGCCCGCAGGCCAGTGCCTCCCGAAGTGTTCGAAGTGCTGTAGGTAGGGCTCTTGCGCCGCTGGAACGCGGTCCCCTGGGCGGCGCTCATCAGCATAAAGGCGTTGCGTGAGCCCGCGGTCAGGTCCTCGCGCATCATCACTCCGGCCTTGGCCCAGCTGTAGGTGTTCTGGACGCTCTCCACCTTTGCCACGATCTCCCCGTCGCCGTTCAACGTCTGATACACAAAATGAAAACTGTCCGAGCTGTTGTAAATATCGCTGCCCGAACCTTTGACCGTAAAGACCCCGCCCGCCTGGCTGGCGCTCCCCTCCACACCCACCGCCCCGATGTCCTGGTCAATCCACGGCGACGGCAGTGCGGTTTGGGCGTAGGCGTCCCCGACGCCGAGGACGTGACGCTCGAGCCATTCGCCGACACTCAAAAGGAATGTTCTCGTCGCTCGTCGCTCGTATCTCGTATCTCGTACTTTGTCGTCCCTCGAGAAGGAGTCCCGAGCTCTTCGAGGCGGCGTTCGGCCTTGCTCAGGGCGAGTGGTGAGCCAAGTCGAACCACGAGCGAAGTCGAGGGAATACGCAAATTGTTCGGCCTTTTCTCCGCCCCAGTTCAACGACTGCGGCAAAATGGCCGCGTCATTCGATATCGCCTCGATCTGCCCGGCGGGATTGTATTGGTAATAAATATTCTTCTGGTCCGGGTACTGGACCTGCAGAAGATTGTTCAAGGCGTCGTAGCCGCGGTTGACGCTGTAATCCGTGGTATTCATCGCCTTGATCGACTGCAGTTCGCGGCCCAGCTCGTCGTAAGCAAACTGCGTGTTCCCGCCGGAATACGCGGCCTGCGTCAGGCGGCCTTTGGCAAAGTTCGACGCCGTTGCGTTGTCGTAAGTGTAATTGACATTTACAGTCCCATTGACTCCGTCAGTTTTATTGGTCAGACGGTTGAGCGCGTCGTAGGTAAAGGCCAGCGTCTGGCCTTTGGCGTCGATCTGCTTTGTAAGGTTGCCGTTAAGATCATACTGATAACTCCAGTGCCCCATGTTGGGATCGGTCATCGCCGTCTTGCGGCCCAGGACATCATAGGTGATCGTTGTCGTATTGTTGTAAGCGTCCTTGGTCTGGACAAGATTACCTTCAGAGTCGTAAGAATACAAGGTTGTGGCATAAAGGGTATAAGTGGGCGTGCCGGGATAATACGGACTACGACCGTCTGCACCAGTGTATTCTTCCTTTTTGACCAAGCGGCCGTAGGCGTCGAAATAGGATTTTTGCATGTGCCCGTTCTCATCGGTGGCGGCGGCGGTCCAATCGTCGTAAGAAACGCCCGCGAAAGTCCCGTCAGGATTGATCGTCTTGACCGGCCGACCCATGGCATCGTATTCCACGCTGCTATGCGGGCGGCCGGGATCGATGGAGACGATCGTGTCCAACGCGCCGGTACTGAAAAAGGGCAGATATTGATTGCTGACCAGTCCGCGGTAATTGTATTCGGTCTGACCGCTGACGACGTACTGCCCCGGAACTTCCGTGGGCGTCTTGGTCTGGATCAGCCGGCCGAGCCCGTCGTAGAAACTCACCACGTCGATTGTTTGAGGCTGGCCCGATTTGATCCGCTGGCGGCTGGTCACTTTGGTGTAATCGCTGAAATATTCAATGGCGGTCGTTTGCGTCGGATACGTGACGGAATCGAGCGGAGAGATCGTTGTCGTCAGCCTGCCGAAAATGTCGTACCCCCGGCGGCCTTGCTTCTGGTTCGGGTCCGTGGTCGAACGCACCTGGCCCCAGAGACCGTTCAATCCGTCCAAGCCGGTGAACACGCCGTTGACGCCGTAATATTCGTTGCTGACCTTGTGCCCGAGGGCGTTCTCGGTCGTCAGCGGGAACATTTGATACGCGCTGTCGTAGGTCACGCGCGTGATGTTTCCTTTGGGGTCCGTCGTCGTCGACAAATTTCCGATCGCGTCATAGCTGTACTGCGTGAGAGGGTCGATGTTCCCGGTCCCGGCCCATTCTTCCTTCTTCGTCAAAAGTCCTTTGACCGGTGCGATCTCATTGCCCTGGTTCTCATAATAAAACCACACCTGGCGGATGATATTGTCGGCATTGTCCTTGACGATTATCCAGCGCGGCGATCCGATCAGCCAGTTGTCAGTATTATTGGCATAGATTGTTTCCACCGAACGTTTGTCAGTTCCGACGTCGATGCCGGTCGCCAGGTCCACTTCCCCCCACTGCACTGTTTTCGTCATATTCCCCAGCTCGGGTTCCCCATAAGAGAATTCCTGCGCTGTGCGGCGACCTGTTGAATCCCCGTCGTACACATACCCGTCCTGACGCTTGAGGTAAACAAAATTCACTCCCGGTTTAATCTGCTGTGAGTCCCATGTATAAACGGTTTTACCGAAAAGACGCCCGCCGCTATCATACGCGCGCTGTTCAACGGGACGGCCGTGGAATGGGCTGTCTTGCCGGAACTGTGTTTCCATATAATTACCGTCAGGGTCGGTGACTTTGACTAACCCGAAGCCATGGAATTCCCGGTCTGCCCCGTCCCACAATCCTCCAGAATATTCATATCGCGTCATGTAGACATCCCCGCGGTTGTTGGATTGACTGGCGGATTTGACCAGCTGCAGCGGAAACGGCAGCTGCGGATTATTAAACGTCGTTGAAGGCGCGTATTCAATGGTGGTGGTGCCGCCGACACCGTTATTACTGCCGCTTAAAATATCCGGGAACGTCCCGGTGGCGTAAATGGCCTGCGTGCCGGCCGCGAAGTCGGGCAAACCATCCCCGTTAAAATCCACCGACTGGACGGCCGATACGTTCCAGCCCAGAGAAAGCGACTGTTCGTTCCCGAATGTCGTGCCGTTCGACAATCGATATACCACCTTTTGGATATTGCTGTCGTAATAGCCAATGTCGGTCAGTCCGTCGAAATTAAGGTCGGCAATGACGGGCTGTTTGCCGGGGCCGAAGTTCGAAATCTGGACCATGACAGGGAAAGGGCCGTTGATATTCCCGGGGTTCAGATGGGTTTCCCAGTAACCATCGCTCCCCCTCCACACGCCGGAATCCGTGAGGCCGTCGCCGTTAAAGTCTCCGCTTATTCCGGTGGCGAACGAATTGCTGATGATCGGCGTGGCCGCCGGCATCTCCCGAAAATACCCTCCGGCATTGAGCGCGATCACCACCCGCATATTATCGCTGCCATCCCTGAAGAAATAAGCGACATCCGTCAACCCGTCGCCGTTAAAATCCCCTGTCGTCGGTTCATAGCCGACGCGGAATCCGGTGATCCATGTCCCTTGGCTGACGAATTGATTTTGACCGTTAGAAAAAAGCACATCCCAGTTACCGCTGGAAGGATAAAAGACGCAGAGATCCGTCACGCCGTCGCTGTCAAAATTCCCGCTCAAAAGTTTCACGCCGGAAGCAAGATTGCCGTACCACACCGATGGGCTCTGAAAGCCGGCGCCGTTGGAAAGCGCCACCTGGAGATTGCCGGCGCTCTGATCGTAAAGGACCTTGTCCATGCGGCCGTCGCCGTTAAAATCGCCGAAAAATTCTCCGTCGGCAATCGTCACCGGCGCCGCGGTATAGGCAGGAGAAGATTCCTGGTACTGAAACGTCAAGGGCGGCAAACTGCTTGAAACATTAGCCTCGTACTGCCGGATGTTATCAAGCAAGTATCGACCGGTGGTGTTGCTTTGATGGTAATTTACGACAACCTGGTATTGCACAGCCCCTTCCAACAAGGTGTTAATACGCTCCAAACGGTAAAGCATCTGGATATTGTACCCGCCGGCGTAACTCATGATGGGATCCGGCCGTATTTCCCACCGGAATTCCACCCGGGCAAAACTGGCAAGACCATTTAAAGGATTTGAGGTGTAATCAATGTATTGCGGATACAGTTTATTCCTGTCGCGCCAATACGTGATCGTCATGGTGTTGCCCTGCAGGTCCTCAACGCTGCTTAAAACCCATTTGAAGATCCGGCTGGCGTTATCAGGGTCGTATTCCTGGGCGTCCTGGGTTGTCCCGAAACAATACTTGATCCCTTTCTTGTCGGTCACCACCCATTCATCACCTATCTTCTGGGCCCGCAGGAAGGCGCCTTCTTGTTTGGCACGGTAAAATCCGCCTCCGGAATCATAAACCAACTCCTGGCTGCGGCCGCCCTGGATGAGGACAAACGTGTCGCTGTCTGTATAGGAAGGGACGCCTTTTTTCGTCGAGCGCTGGATCGAGCCGAGCTCCAGCGACCAGCCCACACCTAAAGGACCATTAGGCAGACTGGAGCTGTACTGCAACTGGATATTGGGCTGGATCCCCGCGCGCCCCGGCGGGACGTCGATAGGCACGCTGAAATTCGCGCTGCCGGACTGCGTGTCCGCGCCCGCGGTCAGCGCGCCGGAGCCGCCGTTATGGAAAGCGTGGGCTGGGGTGATGCTGGTGAAGATGAAAAGACTTGTGATGAGTAGCAGCGATGTCTTTCGAGTCATGTGGATCCTCCTTTTTCGTATCTCGTATCTCGTATTCCGTATCTCGCAATAACTACAAGCACTTGATTAAATTCATAGTCATACGGTTAGCGTGATCAATTTTCTCCAATAAAACATTTCGCTTTTCTTCAACGATAAATCCAAGTCTCAAAGATATCTCAATTTGTGTTTCAAGTTCAGCGGAAGATCCCAAAACGACATATAAGAACTGTTTATATTCCTTATTGTGTTTTCTCGCGAACCCCTCGGCTATATTAGACGGGATTGACACGGCTGCCCTTCGCATCTGTGTTGTCAGCCCATAAAGTTCATAAGGAGGAAATTTTTGTGTCGTTTTATAGATTTCTTCTACGATTTCCATGCCCTTTTTCCAAACATTCAAATCACTAAAATCTCTAATTTTTTCATCCATTTTTGCAGTCCACGAGATACGAACGACGAGATACGGGCGCCGCAATACGGCTTTAAAAAAGGAGAGTATCCGCGAGTACCGCTCGTTGGTCCCCTTTTCAGGGTCTTTCCCCCTTGATACTCTTCTCTGTTCTCCACAGGTGCGGATACCCTCCCTTTTTACACTTGCTTATACGCTTCCAATACTTTTCCGCTGATCTCTTCCCGCACTTCTTTGCTCAAACACCGCACCGTGTCGTACCACTTTTTGTCTTTGGTGGACTGCTCGCGCGGCATGGTGACGAAAATACCCTTTTTGCCGTCCATGACCCGCACGCCCTTGACCAAAAGAGCGTCGTTGACCGCGATGTCGGCGAAGGCCTTCAGCGCCCGGCCGTTGTCCAGCCGGTGGATCCGTTTGACCTGTATAGTCAGCATTGCTGTCTCCTCTCTAGTCGTAAGTCGTCAGTCATAAGTCGTAAGTTTGGTCGTAAGCAATAAGCCGTAAGCTTAGTTGGTAAGCTTCATATAAAAACGATAGAGCATTTTTCCAACCTCATCACACAATTCATTAAGCCCATTAAATTCATCTTCCTGGATATAACCCAAGTCCCTGGCCAACATAATTTGATATTTTGTCTCTTCCAAAGAACTATCCGCCATATTAAGGAAATGCGCGTAATCTTTATCTGTTTTCCGCTTAAAACCTTCCACAATGTTTGTCGGCACTGAAGCGGCTGATCTTCTAATCTGGGACACAAGCACATACTTCTCTTCAGCGGGAAACTTCTTTGTAACTTTATATATGCTGAGCACCAAGCAATGCGCTTTTTCCCAAACCTTTAGATCTCTGAATGTCCTTATCATTTCATCCTTTTTTTGCTTACAGCTTACGCCTTACTACTTACGACTGATTCCTTACGACTTACGACTTATCACTTACGACTCTTCTTGTTTACCACTTATACAAACCAACAGCCGCCAATGAGAACATGTTTTTTGATTACCCCTGTTTTTCCTTCTTACTTTTCTCTTTCGATTGTTTCTGCGTGTCTTCGCTTGTCCCGCCCGCGATATCTTCGGCGAAACACTTCTTGCACGGGCCGTAGCCGTCCTTGACGGCCCGCTCTTTGTCGACCTTCGTGAGGCTGCCCTTGTTCTTGATCAGGCGGCAGTCTTCCTTGTGGTATTTCGTGCCGTTAGGCGTGATAAACACTTCACCGGCGGACGCGAACGTCGTCGCCGAAAGAAAGGTCATCAGGACCCCGAGCAACATTAACTTTCGGATCATCGTTTCTCCTCCTTTGCGTTCTCATTGGCAGCTGTTGTTTTGTACATTTATAAAAGTCACCAAGTCGCCAGTCACAAGGGCACACGTTATAAAGCCTTATAAAAATTCCAAAGCAAACCACCAACATCGCTTCGAATAAATTCCAGCCTGACATAATCTTCGTTTTGCAAATACTTAAGCTTCAAACTGAATTCCAGCAAATATTCAACTTCCGATAAAGATCCAAGGGCGATATTCAAGAATTGCCTTAACTCTCCCTTGTTCTGTCTCCCGGAGCCTTCCACGATATTGGTCGGAACGGATAAAGCTGATCGTCTTAGCTGGGAAGTAACTCCAAACAGTTCATCGGATGGAAATCTTTTTGTTGTTAAATACACCTGAAAGGCTAAATCATCAGCTTTTTGCCACACCAATAGCTTCTTGTATCCCTTTTTTGTCTCATCAATTTTCATAATAATCTTTCTCCTGGTGACCTTGTGACGTGGTGACGTTGTGACCTTTTGCTATCTCGCGGCTAAATTCTCCCCCGGTGAACGCGTCCAGGAGCGCGGTCAGTTCCTCGACGCGCAATTGTTTGTCGAACTCCGCCGCCGGCTCGAGCGCGTCGGCGGCGAGTTCAAATTGCAACCGTCTGCGCTCGAAATAGAGGCGCGTCACCTGGTCCAGGATGTCCTCGCGCAACTCCACCATCAGTTTCGACCGCGAATCGATCGTCGTCTGGTCCGTGCTCCAGACCAGGTCGCCCAGGTCCCAGGACAGGGAAACGTCCCAGCTCAAGAGGTCCCGGCCTTTCAGGAGCGTGTCGGGGTTGGTCCCCGTGTCCCAGTGGAAGACCTCGCCGTCACCGCGGTCCATCCCGACGGAAAGGTCCGGCAATAACGCCCTTTTCCCGGCCGACGCCCGCCAGTTCTTGATCTTGTCTGGACTTACTTCGGCGTAGTCAATGGCCCAGCGGTGGACTTGCCGGATGGTGGGTTCATCAGCGGAGTCGATGTCCCCACCTGATTTATTCCCGGAATACGGGAATAAATCAAAACGGTGGGGATTCTGCGTCTGCGTGAAAAAACTCGCAGACGCAGAAGGTAGCGCTTGCCCGGGCGACAAATAAAAAACGCCTGCGTCCGTCGCCGCACAGACCCTCCCTCGCGCATCCTTGACCAGATCGTTGATACGATTGGTTTCCATCCCCTGATACATGGGCGTCCATCGTCCGTCGTCGAACAAAAACGCCCCCCTTTTTGTCCCCACCAGAAGTCTCCGGTCCTCTTCTTCCCCCAGAATAACAAAGGCGTTCAATGTCTCCAGGGCGACGGGCGGGTTCGCCAGAAGCCGCCAGTGCGTCCCCCTGTCGCCGCTTAAATAGATCCCGCGCGCCGTCGCCACGTAGATCGTGGTGTCATCGTCCTGCGCCACGCGCACGAACCGCACCAGTGGCTGCGTGATTTCTCCTTCGGACTCAGTGTATCGGAGCCCGAAGGATTCAGGCACGCCCTCGCTCTCATCGGCAACGGCCGTCCGCGCGACGCCCGCCGTAAATATCCGGCTGTAACCGCTGGTCCTGCGGTCGAGGTCGTAAACGGCATCGTCGGTGGCGAAATAGATAAAACGCCCGCCGGAGGCGATATGATTGACCGCCTTGCCGCTTAATTCGTTGCCCACGGGGGCCCAGTTGTTCTCACCGGCCGGTTTATAAAAAAGCCCTCCGCCGGTGCCAAGATACAAGGTCCCCTCCACGCCCAGGATCGCCAGACATTTCCGGGACCGTTCCTCGGAAGAATAAAAGCTCCGCTGCCAGTTTTTTCCGGCGGCAGGGCCGGAATACAATCCCGTATCCGTGGCGACGTAAATATTGTCCGCGCGGGGGTCGATAGAAACGTCGTTGATGCCCCCGGACTCTCCGGAGGCCTGGAAGACAGACTGATAATTCCTTCCACCATCAGAAGATTTATAAAGCGCCCTGTCCGTCGCGGCGAATATTAGAGAAGGGTCGTGAGGATGGACAGCGAGCTTGAGCACGGCCGGCTCGTAGATCCCGCTGCCGGATTTTTGCCAAACGGTGAAGACTGTGGCGGAACTGACACTTGATATAGTCGTAATCATGCTTAGAGCCAATAGTTTTATCGTCACTATCCTTCTACGCATTCAGACCCTCCTTATCGCGTTAAATCCGAAATCCGAAGCACGAAATACGAAATAATATTAAAAATTCAAATGTTCAAAATAAATCACTGTGAATTGCGCATGATCGCGCTAAAAATCATCATTAATTCCTTCGCTTCTTGAATAAGACCGTGACATTTATCTTGCAATTTGCTATTGTTCGCTGTGTCGATAAGTGATAACCAAAACCTGCTTTCCTTTGATTCCTTTCGGGAAATCTTGACTCTCATCACAAAATCCTTTTTACTTAATGACTCATTTGCCTCTATATAATTCGCCCCCACCGAACCGGATGCCCTTGAAAGCTGCTTTGCATCCTCAATATTGGCAATTGTCCTTGGAATTTCTTTAATGAAACTCCGCACCTCACGCGCAAATGCCAACGTCCTGTCTTCCAGATCGTACTGTTTAGAATTTTGAATATTATGATTTTCCATTTGTTTCGGATTTCGAATTTCGGATTTCGTGCTTATCATTTCATAGCGTCCCTATACATTTTTTCTACACTCATCATCCCCAGCGCCTTGTCCACGGCCTCTTTGAGTTCGGGGTTATGGCTGTCCACCGTGGCCAGATACATATCCAGATATTCCAGCATGGCCTCCAGCCCGACCCGGGTCTTCATGCGGGACAAAATGCTTAAAACGGTGTAAACGGCGATCGAATTGGCCGAAGAGGTGAATAGCGGGGGGAACCGCCCGCGGCGCGCCCCGGCATACCCTCCAGATGTTCCACTATTTTCCATGACCATCTCCACCTCCCTGCTTTTGATCCTTCATCAAATCAGCAATGTATGAAGCATAACATGAGTTTGATTATTTGTCAAATTTTGTTGATTTTACAACAATATATAACACGTTATATTGCAATATGTTGTATCGCTGACAAAAAAATTATTTCACGGTCAGAGAAATTTGGATTGATTTTACGTAAAATCACATTGACTAATTGTCAATATATGTTAAACTTCACTACAGACTAAAGACCAAAGACTAACGACTAAAGCAGGGAGAAAACGATGTATATCGGCAAACGCGTCCAGGAATTACGCAAGTTAAAAAACATAAGTCTCACCGAACTGGCGGAGAAAAGCGGGGTCCAGATCGCCACCTTGAGCCGCATCGAAAACATGAAGATGACCGGCACGCTGGAGTCCCACATGAACATCGCCCGGGCCCTGGGGGTCGATATCACCCAGCTGTACACCTCTATTATTAGGGAAGAGAGCAAGGCGGAGGTCACAACGCCTCGGTCCACGCCTGACGTCTTTGTCCACAGCGAGAAGTCGTCCTACGAGATCCTGACCTCCAACGTCCTGGGCAAGCGCATGATGCCGGTCCTCCTCAAAATCGAGCCCGAAGGCCGGACCAATACCGAGCAAAACCGCCCCGGCGCGGAGAAATTCATCTTCGTCCTGGAAGGAAAGATCGAGGTCCATGTCGGTGAGAAGGCCTATTCCCTGTCCCGGTCAAGCAGCCTGTATTTCGACGCCAGCCTTGAACACAAGTTTGTCAACGTCGGGAAAACGACGGCGAGGGTGATCTGCGTGGGCACACCTGTTGCATTGTAAGCGACAGGCTTAGGTGTCAGGTGATAGGTTATAGTTGATAGTAAAATATTGGCTGAAACGATGCTACGAAAGGAAAAATGACATGCTCGGAAAGATTACTTCACACAAGGACCTGGAAGTCTGGAGGAA
>JACRHP010000021.1 GCA_016212005.1 Candidatus Omnitrophota bacterium
CTGCACGCGGCGTCGCATAGTCAGGCTTGCGCCCATTGCTAAAGATTCTCGACTGCAGCCTCCCGTAGGAGTCTGGGCAGTGTCTCAGTCCCAGTGTTGCTGATCGTCCTCTCAGACCAGCTACCCGTCAAAAGCCTTGGTGGGCCGTTACCCCACCAACTAGCTGATAGGACGCGAGGTCATCTCGAAGTGATAGGCCTTGCGGTCCCCATCTTTAGTCCTGCCACCATGCGATGACAGGACACCATCGAATATTACCTCCGTTTTCACGGAGCTATGTTCGACTTCAAGGCAAATTCCTCACGTGTTACTAACCCGTTTGCCGCTAACCCTTGCGGGTTCGCTCGACTTGCATGCCTAATCCACGCCGCCAGCGTTCACTCTGAGCCAGGATCAAACTCTCCGAAAAAACTTGGCTTAAAAGTAACTATCAGGCGTTACAAAAGACAATAAGATTTCAAAGAACAAAGAAATATTATCGCTGAAGGGTTATAAAGATAACAGATTAAATAAACCTTGTCAAGAAAATTTCTTCGCTAAAATAATGAGAACTAACTTGAGCGCTTGCAGGCACTTTCAGCCTGGCCCGTCTGCCGCGGTCATAGCCTTTTAAGCAGGTCATTGTGCAGAATGAGGCGCTTATTCTCCTCGGATATCGTCGAGCCATGCACACAGGCGATCGCCTCCACAACGCCTTGATTGGCCGGAAAATCACTGCCGAATAAAATGTGCGCGGCGTCCGTCACTTCCAGAGCGCACGCCAGCGACGCCGGAGATTTCGAACCGCTGGTATCAAAATATAAATTTTTAAAATATTCACTGGGAAGCTTTGAAAGATCACGGACAAATTCCTCCCGAAGGGAGCCTACCGGCCGGCGACGCAACATTGAATACGTTGTGTCAAAGCGTTCCTTCACGAGCGGCAACACTCCGCCGTAATGCGCGAAAATAAATTTCACGTCCGGGAATTTCAAAAATGTTCCGGACATCATCATCTTGCCGATGCAGACCGAAACATCGAAAACATATTCCAGTACCGGTGTCAGCAATGGATCACGCACGCGATCCTCGCCGATCGGGCTCATAATTTGCGGGTGGACATGGATCAGCATTTTATTTTTTTGCGCGAATTCATAAACCGGCGCAAAGATATCGTCGTCAAGATATTTGCCCTCATAGCTCGATGCCAGCGAAATCACGTGCAGCCCAAGGTCCTGGATGCGTTTTAATTCAGCGGAAAATTGTGCCGGCGCATCAACCGGGATGATCCCGCCGCCGATAAAACGCCCCTTATGTTTTTGAACAACCGCGGCGATCTCTTTATTATAAACGTAACAGAGGTCCTGCCAGCCGCCCATATTCAAATGCGCGTCGCTGGTCGGATACAGCAACAACGCCTTCTCGATCTTGTTCTGGTCCATCACCGCCAGCTGGCGGTCTATATCTGACCAGTTGACTTTAAAGAAGGCCGTCTTCTGCGCGACCTCGGGTGGCATGTAATGGGAATGGGCGTCGATGATCATGGAAGGTTTATTGGGCTTGTTGGGTTAATTGAGCTTATTGGGTTAATCTCAATAAACCCAATTAACTCAATCAACTCAAAAAACTCAAATCATGCGGTTTTCTTTGAGGACGTCTTCCACCTGGGCCATGGCTTTTTTCAGCTCGGCAAAGTGGCTCACATTGATTGAAACGCCCTTGGCCGTCGGGACCATCTCCTCGGTGCCCTGGGTCATCGTCCACGTGCGGATATCCACGAGGTCGTTGCCCTTGAATTCGCGGATACCGATACGGATCTCCTGGAACTTGTTTTTTTTGAATGTGGCGATTGTCTTGTCCATTGTTTTCTCCCCTCTTCCCCCCCGCTGTTTCGCTTTATTTCACAAGGAAAGGGTCATTTAGCTTGCGTCTGCTTATAATCAATGATCGGCTTGGTCCACGTCGTCAATTGATTGATGACCGCCAGTTCCAGCGGATTGGAATTCGCCGGACAAGAAAGCGCGAAGATGACCATCTCCGCCACCGCATCCGGAGACATCAACCGGTCCCGCTGTTCAACGGCAACATCCTTGAGATGATCCGTCAGGTCGCTGGCAACCACACCCGGCAGTAACGACGTCACCTTAATATTATGCTCACGCATTTCCCAGAACAACCCCTTCAAAAATGCGCGCAACCCCATCTTAAGCGAACTGTATGTTAAAAATCCGCGCGGGATCGGATCGACCAGCGTTGACCCGGAAACGACGCTGATGATGTGGCCATCTTTGCGTTCGACCATCTGCGGGATGACCAGGCGGATCAAGCGGACATAACCCAAATAATTGATATTGGCGAGCATTTCCATTTCTTCAATGGGCTGTTGATGAAAGGGATGCTGGCTGGAGACACCGGCCACGTTGACCAGGATATCGACCTTCTTGAAATACGTGGTGGCTTTATTGACCAGGTTCTTGAGGTCTTCAAGTTTACCGACGTCGGTGGGGATGCCGATCGCGTCAACCCCGTATTTCTCCTTGATCTCCTTGACCGTCGCGTCCAAAGGCCCCTGCGTGCGCGCGGCCAAAACCAGATTCACGCCATGCTGGGCCAAGCGAAGTGCGATCGCTTTACCAATGCCGCGGCTGGCGCCTGTGATGATCGCGTTCTTTCCTTTTATGGCCGGCTGTGTCATATCTTCCTCTGATGGGTTAGTGTTTGATGCTTAATATATTCTTTATAATAAATATTAATAGCAGTATTAAAACCCCAATCCCTAAAAATGTCAAACTAAAACTTTGGGCCACGAAAAACTTGCTGGCGCTGAATCCCAGCCCTCCGCTGATGAAGCGCACCGAAGAGTTCAGGCTCGCGATGAGCGGCCGGTCGTCATCCGGGAAATCGGTCAAGACGGTCGAGACCGAATTGTGGCTGATCGTCCAGCCGATGGCGATCAAGGCGAGGACGGCCACGACCAAGGCGATGGGAAAATGAATGGACAACAACATGACACCGGCCGCGAGCGCGCCCATCCCCACATAAGAAGCCGTCAGGCGCCCCTTCTTATCCGAAAGATGTCCGCCGATCTGCTGGCCTGTCAGGCCGGCCAGGGCGGCGACGATCAAAATAAGACTGATCGCGCCTTTATCCAGGCCATATTCGCGTGTGAAAAATACCCCGTACCATTTATGGACGCCGTGATAAAGAAAGCTCATGGCGAAGATCAAAAGGAACACGTTGCGGATGTGGGGCTTCGCCAGCGCCTTGACGTAATCAATACTTCCCTTATGTCCCTGGTTGACCAGCGGGTCATTAAAAAATATCCAGCACAGCGCCGTGACCGCGCCCAGGACAGCGGGAACAAGAAAAAGCCAGCGCCAATGCACCGTACCCATGAAGATCATCCCGCCGACCGCGGCAAAGAAGCTGCAACCAAAGTAGGTCCCCACGAGGCGCCCGCGGACGTTCTTTTCAAAAAAGTCGCCGATCATCATCAGGCCCAGCGGTGTGGAGCTCGCCGCCGCGATCCCCGCCGCAACCTGTGCCGCGAAGATCGTCGTCAACGATTGGCTCATCCCGGAGATCAAACTGAAAATCGCAAAGACCGCCATCGCCGCAATGAGGATCGCGCGGTACGCGAAAAACCGCGTCAAGGGCGCGTACAAAAGGGCGCCCAGTCCATAGGGGATCATATAATAGGGAACGATCCGGGCAACGACAAAATCCGTGGTCTGAAAATCCGCGGCAATGAGCGGGATCGCGGCGGCCACCGCGCCGGTATTGAAAGAAATGGCGATGTTGCCGAGGCAAATGAGGAAAACAATTTTCTTGTGGTCAAAATTCATACAAGTCACAAGGTCACCAGGTCACACGTCACCTGTGACTTTGTGACGTTGTGACTTTGTGACTATTTCATTTCTTCGCGGCGAGTGCTTCTTTCTCAATGACTTCCTTAAATATCTTCATATTATCGCGGGAATGCTTATTGATAAATCCCTCGATCTGCTCGCCGGTGAATTTCGTGAACTTGGGGTCTGCCGACGTTTTCTATTTTCAATGGTAGTCGGCATCCCGACCCCCGCTTGCTATTGACAGTTAGCGGGGCGTCGGGACAGACCCTGCTTCTTTCTCAATCACCTCTTTAAAAATCTTCATATTATGCCGTGAATGTTCATTAATAAAACCTTCTATTTGCTCTGCAGTAAACTTTGTAAATTTCGGATCCATGGCAAAATCTTGTATCCACACCATTTTAATCCCTTCAGGAGTGTCGATGTACAGCCAGACGATCTTCATGTAGATAAACGGAAACATCGGCTCATGACGGGAAGCCACGGCATAACGGTGTTCTTTATCCAGCCAGCGCTTGGAGACCCAGGACTTGCCGTCCTCGTCGGTCAAGCGGAACGTGATCTCATTTCCCTTGCGCTCCAGCACCTCCGCCTTGGCGTATTCCTTGCCGAACAACTCCGTCCAGCGCTCAATTCTATTGGAAATATCAAATACCAATTCATACGGCGCGCTGATCGTGATTTCGTTACGTGTGTGGCTCATATTCCCTCCGTATTTCGTCGTTATTCCTTCGTATTTCGTTATCAGATACGTGTCTTCAAATCATCCAATTTAAGCGCTACGCAACTACTTATAAAAAAACGCTTTTTGTCTTTGAATCAAACAGCATAAAATAGAGACAGCCCAAATAAAAAATAGTCCCTATCGGAAAAGTCCACACCATAAACAAAAAAGACAGCCCAACTTGTATCTTTCGGGCCGTTTTATTTGAATTCACCAATCTATCGTTCAACATTTTGATGAGGATTATGGGGAGAAGAACAACAAACAAAAATAAAAATATTGCTGTCACTTTAGCAGCAGAAAAATTTGATACGTTAGGAGCCATGCCAGAAACTTCTAATCTTTGCGCATAAGTATCAAACATTGACTTTATCATGGCAAAATAGAACGAGAGAAAAGACCAAACTGCCACAATTGAGTTGACCATCCTTGTGTATTTGAGTCCAAAGGGCAGTTGCTTTTCTTGTTCCCAAGTAACTCCCAAAAAAGCTTTTTCTAAACTCATTTACGGCCTCCTGTCAATTGTTTAGCTTCTTTTTCAGCTAATTCCGGGGACACTGGACCTTCCCCAATTCACCAGATATCTGTTAAATTCAGCCCCGGCCAATTCGTCAGCTAACTGATGAATTCAGTCGATGTCGACTGAATTCGTAATTAAAGGGACATCGTACTTAATTCGTCAATTAAGTATTGTGTCCCTCTATTAAATAATTGCTACCGCTCGGCACCACCCTGCGCCGGCATTCTTAACTTTAACTGGCAAGCAAGAAACAGTAAATCCAAACGGCTTCGGGATCGCGCCGAGGTTGCCGAGGCGCTCCATATGGCAATACTCCCGGCGCCGGCCGAGGAAGTGGCACGGCCAGATCTT
This sequence comes from Candidatus Omnitrophota bacterium, assembly GCA_016212005.1. Lineage (GTDB taxonomy): Bacteria > Omnitrophota > Gorgyraeia > Zapsychrales > Zapsychraceae > UBA10015. Next base: position 5,426 of record JACRHP010000021.1, read on the forward strand.
GGATTTGTCTTTGGTCGTCAAAAATTCCTTGAACATCAGAAAGCACGGCCGGTCGAGGCCGATCGTGTCAACGCCCATCATTTTGATCCCTTGATCAAGAAGATATTCCACCGCGCTGGGGACCAGCCCGACGTACTTGTTGACATAATCGTCCGTACCCAGAAGTTTATCGCCGCCGGTGTAAAAGAGCACGATGTCCATGGGCTTGAGCTTGTAATTGATCTTCTTCAAAGCGGCAACGACCTTGTCTTTGTCGATAAAATCCGGAAACTTCAGGTGGGTAAAGTCCAGCACAACGCCGGGGCCGTAGCACCATTCGAGCGGGACATCCATGATCTGCTTGGCCGGCTTGCCTTCGCACGTGGAGCCATAATGAAACGGCGCGTCCACGTGGCTGCCCATGTGGACGGAAGAATTGACGATCTCCAAAGAGAGCATTTCGCCGTCGGGGATCTCGTCCTTGGTTGCTACCCGCTCGCCCTTGTCAAAACGCTCCTGCCCGCCGGGCTGCTTTTGCATGACGACCCAGTTAAAATGCTCCACCCCTTGCGCGTGGGTGATCCGCTCGATCTTGGCGGCGTGGGTTTCAACGAGGGTGTCGTCGATTGGTAAACTAAGGTCAATAATCTTCATAATGGTATCGTCGTTCGTATCTCGTATCTCGTCGCTCGTAAGATTCTTACGAAATACGAGATACGGAATACGAGATACGATTTAATGTCCGCACCCGCACCCCGGCCCGTGGCTGGTGCTGCCGGCGGGTTTCTTGGAAGCGATAATGGCGACAATCTCATTGAAGGATTGTGTTTTCTTCAGTTCATTGTCCTTGAGCGGGACGCCGAATTCCTTTTTGATGGCGACCGAGATCTCCACCATTTCGGTGGAGTCGATCCCCAGTGACTCATCCAGCTTGGCGCCGGGGACGATCTCGCTTTCCTTGATATCGAGCACCTTCTTTAAGACTTCTTTAACCTTTTGTTCGACGGCCACGGTTGACTCCTTTCATAGCGTCACAAGACACCAGGTCACAAGGTCACCAGTGACGGGTGACTTTGTAACTTGGTGACCTCTTATGGTTTCTGCAGCACTATTGCACAGTTTATTCCACCCCTGCCACGGTTAATGACGAGGGCATTCTTGATTTCCTTTGCCTGCGATTTGTTGGGACAATAATCCAGATCGCATTCCGGGTCCGGCGCGGTCAAATTGATCGTCGGTGGAACTATGCTGTGCTCCATGGCCAAAACGGTTGTGATGACATCCAGCGCGCCGCAGGCGCCGAGCATGTTGCCGAAAACGGACTTTGGCGCGGAGCAAGGAATTTTATTGGCTTTCCCGTTGAAGACTTGCTTGATCGCCATTGTTTCCGTCACGTCCCCTAAGGACGTCCCCGCGCCATCGAGACAAATATAATCGATCCGCGCAGGTTCCAGTTGGGCATCATCCAGCGCGATGCGGATGGCACTCGCCAATTCCTTCCCGTCTTTGGCCGGGGCGATGCGGTCAACGCCATCAGTCGTGGTGCCGTAACCGATGATGTTGGCGTACACGTGCGCGTTACGCGCCTTCACCCGCTCCTGCGGTTCGAGGATCACGATCCCCGCGCCTTCAGCGATCGCAAACCCGTCGCGCGTTTTATCGAACGGCCGGTACGCGGTCTGCGGCGTATCATTTTTGTGGGTCAGCATCCCCGAGGTATTGCAGCACAAAAGCGCGTACGGCGTGACCGGCGCTTCCATGCCGCCGGCGATAATAAAATCATTCTTGCCGCGCACCAGTGTCCTGGCCGCGTAGGCGATCGCCATCAGCGAGCTCGCCCGGTCAGCGACGACCGTCTTGCTGTAGCCTTTGATCCCGTAATGGATCGAAACTTGTCCTTGCGGCGCGGCCGGAAACCAGGCCGAGGCCATAAACGGGCTCACGCCCTCTCTTCCTTCGATATACATGTCCCGCAATTCCGTTTCGGCGTAGAGCCAGCCGCCGATGGCGTTGCCCATGAATATCCCGGCGCGCTCGAGGTTTTCCTTCGTCATGTCGATACGCGCGTCCTGGATAGCCAGTTCGGAGGCCACCAGCGCCATGTGTGAAAACAGGTCAATTTTTTTCAACAACCGCGACGAGACGTTGCTGTACGCGTCGAGCTCATGCACATGGCCAGCCACATGCGAAGGGTACAAAGAAGCGTCAAAGCGCGTGATTTTCTCGACGGCGGAATGCCCGGCCTTGACGTTCGACCAGAATTTGCGCTTGTCGATCCCTGAAGGGGAAACGATACCTAAACCTGTGATGGCTATCTTATCCATTAATTCAACCTCCTCAATACCATCGCCGAATGGATGCCGGAAAATCCTCTAAAATTATTTTAACTTTTCTAAATCAATTCCATCCTGCGGACGCCCTGCCTTTTTCTTTGCAACCACAAGCTCTTCCTTACCCAAAACATACACAGGTGTTTTTCCATAGCGGATCCTTTTCTTATTACGCCAAGCAAATTTTGCCGATACCCCGGGCAAATCCGTCATAATGTCAATCCTCACCGGGGCAATACCTATCTGAAAAATCATGGTATTGTCATTAAAATCTTCCGGCTTAATCCTTTTAAGCGGTGCGCCAAACTCTTTTAAAGCATTGTAAATTTTCTGCACATCGTTTAATTCAGGAATGATCCAAACATCAATATCCTTTGTATAGCGGGGTTGAGCATAATACATCACTGCGTAAGCCCCGATTAAAAGATATTTAATGTCGTAAGCGTTCAATACTTTGAACAGATCTTCGTAGTCGGAGTGAACGTTCATCTTTCCCTCTCAATTTACAGTAATCTCTAAGACACTCAAAGGCCGCGGCAAACCGCGCATGACTGCCTGCCCGGCGCCAAAACTTGCGGTCCCACTCTTCCGCATCTTTAAAACTCTTGGCTTTATGGACCCAGATTTTTTTCATATCATTCTATCCCCCATTAAATCTCTTTAAAACCATCGCCGAATGGATGCCGGAAAATCCGCTCGAGGTCTTGAGCATGCAGTTGACCCTCTTCTCCCGCGCCTTGTTCGGGATGTAATCCAGATCGCATTGCGGATCTGGAAATTCCTGATTGATCGTCGGCGGCAGAACGTTTCGCTCGAAGATCATTGCGCCCAGCGCCAGCTCAATGCCGTTAGCGCCAGCCAAGGGATGGCCGATCATGGACTTAAACGAACTGATTGGAACTTTATACGCGTAATCGCCGAAGACCATCTTGTAGGCGTTGGTCTCAAAGACATCGTTTTGCCGTGTCGAGGATCCATGCGCGTTGATGTAATCGATCTCTTCCGGCTTGACCTTGGCATCCGCTAAAGCCAAACGGATACAGGACGCCTTGGCGTCGCCTTCCGGTGGCAGATCAGTCATGTGATAGGCGTTGTTGGTCGTGCCGAAGCCGGCGATCTCGCAGTAGATCCGCGCGCCGCGGCGCCTGGCGTGTTCCAATTCCTCGACGACCAAAAGTCCGGCTCCCTCGGAGATGACAAAGCCGTTACGTTTGGCGTCAAACGGCCGCGAGGCTTTTTCCGGATGATCGTTATGCACGGACAAGACATTGACCGTGTCGAACGCGCCAAAGGTGATCGGTGTGATCGGCGCTTCCGACGCGCCGGTGATCATGATGTCCACGTCCCCGTCGGCAATGGCCTCAAACGAAAACCCGACGGAATCCGTGCCGGCGGTGCAGCCGGTGGAAATCGTGTTGCACACGCCCTTCAAACCGTATTTCGCGGAAATCTCGCTCGAGGGCGTATTGAACATCGAGGCGTCATAAAGATCAGGCCGGACGATCGTCGGGTCGATGGGCTTCTTGCCACTGTCGGTGACCAGCGCAAATTCCTCTTCCATATATTTCGTCCCGCAGATGGCATTGGCCAGCGACACACCCATGCGCTCGCGGTTGATTTTCTTTAAATCAAGGCCGGAATCTTCCAGCGCCATGCGCGCGGCCACCACCGCGAACTGGACGTAACGGTCCATGCGGATGGCCTCCTCGCGGCTCAAGCCCAGGGCGATCGGATCAAAGTCGTGGACCTGCGCGGCGATCTTGGTGTTAAACAAGGACACGTCAAACTCGGTGACGCGCCTGACCGCCGAGACGCCGTTGATCATATTTTTCCAGCACGCCTCTTTCCCGACACCGTTGGGGGAAATAATCCCGACTCCTGTAACGACAACCCGCCTTGTCATTTGCCTAAGCCCTTTCTCTATTCAATTCAAATGCTGCCTTGATTTCCTCGACACTAAAATATTTTTTACGGCCTTCCACCTGGTGGACCATCTCAACAATTTTCGCGTTCAGTACGGCTTCCTGCGCAGGGACGCGCGCCATCCTCACCACCTGGCCGTTGATGTAATCGATCTCGCTCGCCCGGCCGCGCATGATGCTCTGCAGGATTGAGCCGTACAAAGGCTCCTTGCTTAAAGTCGTCAAAGTCTTGTTGATGATCCCGGCCGCCTGGTCGAGCGGCATGTTCGCCATCCCGTAAACGCGCTCCGCCGGGAATTGCGGCAGGGAAACCAGCCGGACGCCGTTTTTTTGCAGAATACCGACCCCTTCTTTAAGGAGCAGGATGCTCAACCGGCACAGGTCCATGTCCGCGAAAGTTTCCTGCATGGATTTTCCCGTCAAGGCCGGGATACAGTTGTTGAAATTGACGAACAGTTTCAGCCACTTCATCCCGACGATATCGTCCGCAGCGACGATGTTAAACCCTTTTTTCAATACCCCGGCGATCGTATCGAGTTTTTCGTCTCTCGGGCCGAAAGGCTTGCCGATGATCCAGTCACCATCAAAATTAAAGACCACTTCTCCCGGGCTGGTATATGTCGCGCCGAACATGACGATGCTGCTGTAAATGTTCTGCGCCGGGAAATACTGGCGGAGGATATTGTCAGCCTGCACGCCGTTTTGCGAGCTTAAAATACAGCTGCCTTGCAGGGATTGACGGTTCGCGCGGCAAACGTCCTCGATGTCCTGCGTCTTGACGGTAAAAATGACCAGATCATAATGCTGCTGGTCCAATTCCGGACGAACGGCGATCTGGATCCGCTCTTCGCCGCGCGTGCCGCGCACCTGCAAACCGTTATGTTCAATGGCCTGTGCCTGTTCCGGCCGCGCGAGGAGGACAACCCTTTCGCCCGCCTTCGTCAAGTAAGCGGCGACGACGGACCCGATCGCGCCGGCACCAATAATGGCGATGTTCATATAAACTCCTACCGCTAAATACCGCGAAATTTAACGCAAAATAACGCGTCTTTTTGCGTAAATTTTCGCGTGATTTCGCGATTATTTGGGTTCATACTTTTTATAATCAAACCCCACCCCGTCCAGGAGCCTGATCATCAGGCTGTAAAAAGTCATCGGGACCTCCGAAAAAAAAGCCCGGACAATATCCTCTTCTTCCACCATGTGAGAGCCGCGCTGTTGCGCGAGCATCGGCGCCTTTTTGTCGACGACGATCTTGGCGATCTCCCGGTGGAACAGCGGGATCCTGGTGATCATCTTCTCGTACTTCTGGCGGGCGATGGGTTCCCAATCTATTTTTATTTGTACATTTGACATTTATTTTTCCTTTTACATTGTCACCACGTCACCCCCCTGTTGGGGACTCCCTTCGGTCGCCGTCACAACGTCACCCGCGATATCATTGTGACCTTGTGTCCTGGTGACTTTGCGACCCAGCTACTAAGCCGTGGCCGTCACGCGTGAATTTGCCTCCCACTTGGAGATATTGTCCATAAAGTCTTTGACGCAGACCTTGACCTTGTCATGATAATTGCTGGAGAAGATCCGGTGGATACGTTCCGGTTTGGAATAATACTCGCGCATGCACCAGGCGCCGAGGCGTCCGACTTCCTCGATCGTCAAATGGTCCGTCGGGACAACCGGATGCTGAAAATCCCAATCTTTTAGATTGATCTTGTCCGGGTCGAACCAGCCCTTTTTGATCCCGTAGCGCCAGTCCGGGGAGTTGGGGACCGGGGTGAGGTAATCCAGGGCGAAGATGTCCGGGTCGATCTCATCAGCGATCTGCAGACGCTTCTTGATCTTTTCTTCCGTATCTTCTTTAAGTCCGATCAAAACGGTGCCGACGCTGCCGATATCGTTCTCCCGCAGGATCTGGACCGTCTTCTTGATCTGGTCGACAGTCACGCCCTTGCCCTGTTTGGCCAGGGTCATATCGTCTTCGACCTCAACACCCGTCAACGCCAGGAACAATCCCGCCTTCTTCATCAACGGCAGGATGTCGTGCTGGCTGATCCATTGGTCGGCCCGGCCCAGGCAGACCCAATCGATCTTGTTGCCGCGCTTGATCTTCTCGTTGCAAAACTCGATCATCGCCTGCGTGTCGGTATTGAACGCGTCGTCCTGGAACACGATCGTCGTGATCCCGTACTTTTTCTCCAGCAGTTCCAGTTCATCGACGATGCGTTTGCCGCTTAAGCCCCGCCACGACGTGAAATCCTTGGTCGCGGTGCGGCTGTCGTAGAGCGCCCATTCGTAACAGAAATGGCATTTGCCCGGGCACCCGCGCGAGGTCATCAGCTCCGCGAACGGCTTCCAGTACGTGTGCCCGACGTATTTATCCATCGGGAAAAGGTCGTACGCCGGCATCGGCAGGACGTTAAGATCAGGGATCAACTCCCGGTGCGGTCCGACCACGATCGTCCCATCTTTACGCCGCGAGACAAGGCCCGGGATCTCCTCCCGAAGGGAGCCTACCGGGCGCTCGTCCTTAGGGCTGCCGTTCATATTTTTAAGCAGGTCTTCCATCGTCAGCTCCGCCTCCCCGATCATGATGTAATCCAGCGTCGGATTCAGGCGCATCTGGCGTTCCCAGTCGCCGGAATACCACAACCCGCCGGCAACGGTCTTGACCTGCGGCATGGCTTCCTTAATAAGGCGCAAGCCTTCGTTGAAATACCAGATGACCGCGGCACCGCAAGTCGAGTGCAAAAGCTCGCCGACAAAGACCATGTCCGGCTTGGTGTCCTTGGCGTATTTGACCATGGCGTCCCAGTCCATCTCCAGCGCCCGGCAGTCCAGCGCGTCGACCTCGGCGAGCTTTTTCTCGCGCAAGTAAGCGGCCAGCTGCGCGTGCATCTGGTTGGCGGCCAGGTGATACCCGTGTGAATCCCAGGCTTTAAGCGGTGGCGTTAAAAATAGCACTCTCATCGTTCCTTCTCCTCTTTATTTTTATCGATAAGTTGTTTTAATTTCCCGGCAATCTCGGGAGATCCCTTCAGCGCACACAACGGCTCTAAATGTTTCAGGATATATTGATAATCCAAACCGTTTCCCTGTCTTAACAAAACTCCCTCCACATCCATCCAGTCGATCATTCGATCGGCAAATGCCTTTAAAACAATAAGATCTTCAGCGGAACATGTGACCAACGGACAACCGGCATCGTAAGAAAACGGGCTGGCCCGTTTAATCATCTCTTGTTCAAACGGCAAGCCCGCGAGCGAAATATCAACAGGGACATGGTTGGAAGCCGTCAACAAAAGAACACGGTTCCTCAAGGCGAAATCCCCGGCGTCCTCGACTCTGGATCTGAATTTCTTCAACAGATCATCGACGTAAGTTTGTTCATTGCCGAATCCTGACAACAGCGAAAGGTCGATATCCTGCGTCATGCGGACTTCTCCCCAACGGATCACAGCCAACCCTCCGATAAAACAAAAAGGCCATTTCCTTGCCTGCATAAATTTTTGTAATTCCAACCCCGCCTGAAACAAGGGATTCATTTCGCCCCCGTCTTCATTTTCAGAAAAAATCTTTGCTGATCAACCAAGCCGCTGCTCAAACGCGCCTTGGGATGGTCACACGCCCATTGCAGCATTCCGTTAATGACTGCCTTGTTCTCCTGGTAGTCGTACGCGCGCAACTCGCGGCGCTTGATTTCCTTTAAAGCCTTCGCGGCGTTGCGCCACCCTTCAAGCCATTTCTTCATATTTTCTTTATCTTCCGCCGGCATGTTCATCCTCCCCTATTTTCAGTCGCTGGATTAAAACCAGTTCGCCACGAGAGGTTTTCCCCCTGGCGTTTGATCCGTGCAAATGTGCTTGCTCTGCATATATTCTAAAAGCCCTTCATGCCCAAGCTCACGGCCGAAACCGCTTTGTTTGTATCCGCCGAAGGACGCCGCGTTATAAAACCCGCCGTAGGTATTGATCCAGACCGTGCCCGTCTGAAGTTGTTTGGCGACACGGTCGGCTTTGATTAAATCCTTAGTCCAAACACAGGCCGCCAATCCAAAATCGGAATCATTGGCAATAGACACGGCCTGCTGCTCGCCTTTAAACTTTATGACCGCCAGGACCGGGCCGAAAATCTCCTCCTGGGCAACGCTCATCTTGTTCGTTACATTTTCCAGAATGGTCGGCTCAAGAAAAAATCCCTTTTTAAGCTTCTCGTCTTGGGGAATTTTTCCGCCGCAAATAACCTTAGCGCCTTGCTTGAGGGCTTCCTCTATATATTGCAGTGCTTTGGCCTGCTGTTCCTTACTGACAACCGGCCCAAATTCCGTCTGATAATCCAAAGCGTTGCCGATCTTTAGTTTCTTGGTCTTCTCGACCAAAAGCTTCATGAATTTATCGTAGATGCTTTCCTCTAATAAAAGCCGTGAGCCGGCCGTGCACATCTGTCCCTGGTTCATAAAAATCGCGGACATCGTCCCGCCGACCGCGGTTTCCAGATCACAATCGCCGAAAACGATATTCGGCGATTTGCCACCCAATTCCAGGCTCAATTTTTTGGTCGTCTGGCTTGCCAGACGCATGATTTCCTGCCCGGTCTGTGTTCCCCCGGTAAAACTGACCATGTCCACATCTTTGTCCGTGACCAGAAGTCGCGCGGCATCTTTATTAGTCGTGGCCACGACATTCAAAATTCCAGCAGGCAATCCAGCTTCCTTGACGATTTGCGCCAAGCGCATGACCGACGCGCAGCCGACGGATGACGGTTTAAGGATAACGGCATTTCCGGCGATTAACGCGGGCGCCATCTTCCACGCCGCCATGATCAAAGGATAATTCCAGGGAATAATGCAGGACACAACGCCCATCGGTTCAAAGGTCGTCAAACTTTTTACCTGATCGGTGACAGAATTCTGCCGGTCTTTAGCCACCGTCTCGAGACTTCCGAAATATTCAAAACAATCCGCGGCCGTCGGGACATCGATGAACGATGATTGTTTCAAAGTCTTGCCGATATTCGCTGATTCCAGGTCTGCCAGTTCTTTGGCGTGCTTACGGATCAGGTCGGCGATCTTCCTTAAATAAATGCCGCGCTCCGCGACACTCATGTTGCGCCAAGTGCCTTGGTTAAATTCCGTCAACGTTGACGAAATTGCTTTCTTGATATCTTCCGCTGTGGCATCAGCGACACGGGCAAAGGCCTCTCCCGTGGACGGATTGACCAACTCAAAATATTTCCCGGACGCCGCGCCGATAAGCTCGCCGTGGACCAACAGATCAAATTGTTGTTTCTCGACCGTCAACATATTCATCCTACTCAACAGGTACCTGCTGCCCCGGCATTCTCTAAATCGATGGTATTGCCGGGACACGCTGCATTCCTGTCTTCGTTATCACTCGACAGGAACTTGCTGCCAAAGTTCAAAAACGCGGCTGCAAGGCGCGTACCATTTTGAAATCTTCGCAAAGTCCCCCCGTAAATTCATCTTTTTCTGAGTTGTGGCCACAAACGGATCTATTTCCCGGTTGAACACCGCCCGCCAGACATTTTCCGGCGCGGTGATCAAAAATTCGGCGTTCTCGTCGTGACTGACGTTGGCGATACGTCCGTTCTCGAACCGGAAACTATATGTCTGCCCCGTCTCGTTTAACTTGACCGCCAGATCCATCGTCATCTTCGTATTCTCGCCGAGATCTTTCATCTGGGCATCCGCGTTGACAAGCTTGACGATGTCGTTGATCTGTTCCTGGGAAAATAGTTTATATTTTTTGCCCCCAGTCTCCAGCCCCCGGTCCCCAGCGATCTGGTGACTGGTGACTGGTGACTGGTGACTATACAGTCTACTGATCGCGTCTGTCTTCACCGCCTCTTCCAGCGCCTGGATGAGCAGAAAACAATCAAAAAGTTTTTCTCCCTTGGCCGCCACACCGTGATTACGCAAAACTACGATATTATTCTTCTTAAATCCTTCAACCACCGGCCCCGCGTCCGTCACCGCCGGCGTTGCTTGCGGGATCCCTCTAATCTCGCCCAGATAGAACTTCGCCTCAAAAATCCTCGGCACAAACGTTTCATTCGCCAAAAAATAAGCGTTGGTATACGTCGTGTGCGTATGAATGACCGCTTGCGCGTCCGGGAAATTCTTGTAAATTTCCGTGTGGAGCAATTTCTCCGTCGACACATTTCCATGGTCATGTAGGGGCGGTTCGCGAACCGCCCCTACGTTCACTGCCAGAATATCTTTTTCTTCCAGATTCCCCAGGCAGGTCCCGTGGGCGGTGAGCAGGATGGTGTCCTTGTCTATCCGGCGGCTGATGTTGCCATTAAGCCCGCTGGCGAGGTCCTTGCGCCACAAAAGCTGGCCGATGGCGATCATTTCTTCTTTAAAGTGTTGAAACTGGGCTTTCATTACTTGCGTATCTCCGTGATATATTTTTTCGGCAGCCATTCAACCAGAGGGACATATCCCTTGATATTCTGCGGCGCCACTTTGATCCCCTTAAAATAAAAAATGTCTTTTTGTCCGCCCAGCAAACACGACTCCTTGCTCGCCGGATAAACATAGACCGGCACGTTGTGCCGCTTGGCCAGAACGCCGACGACCAAACTCCCGATAGGACACAGCGCCCCTTGCTCATCCACCGTCTGGCAAGCCAGCCAGACTTCCTTGACCAGGTTCCGGTAGAATAAAAATCCGGCCATATTATCCGCGATCAAAGTCGGCTTGATTTTGCGCCGCAGAAGTTCCCGGCAAGTCGCCTGCGCCGATTCCAGGCTCGGGCGGCCTTCCATCACGAACAGTTCCGTACCGTTGCCGGGCTTGACCGCGTCAAAAACGGACGGCTCAAAAACGCCGTGCAGCAAAACGACCGACCCCCGGACGTCATCCAGGAACAAGTCACCCGCCGTTTTGTGTTCTTCCTTTAATTGTGTCTCAAGCGCGCACATTCTACTTCGCCTCAAAACTTTCGTTTGGAGGCTTCGTAGAATAGTTCTGCGAAGCTGAAACGTGAAAACTTTTCAGCGAAGCACGAACATCAAGGGCGATAGCCTCCGTCACCAGCTCATGCGGCACAACGTCGAAGCCGGGATAAAATCCCGACACCACACCGCTGACGACTTTTTTATTTAAATAAGTCAGCAACTCCTGCGGGTTACGGATCTCCACAGGGATGTCCTTACCCGTCTTGATTTTGTCCGACGGCTGGGTCAGGACGTAAAACGGGATTTGAAATTCACTGGCCAGGACCGCGATCTGGTACGTGCCGATCTTGTTGGCAAAATCCCCGTTGGCGCAAGAACGGTCCGACCCGACGATGACTTTGTTGACCAGCTTGTCCGCCATCACGGAACCAATCGCGTTATCGGCGATGAGCGTCACGTCAGCACCCATGCGCTGCAGTTCCCACGCGGTCAATTTCGACCCCTGAAAATACGGCCGCGTTTCCGTCGCGAAGAAATGAAGATGTTTATTTTGCTGCTGCGCGATACGCGCCGCCATAGCCAATTCACCGCTGACGTTGCAATGCGTCAGAACGCTGTCGCCGTCTTTAAGGACTTCGGCGATCTTGCGCACCCGATCCAAGCGTCGGCCACGGATGCCTTGAAGATATCCATTGATGCATTTGGGAACAAATATCCGGATATCGATATTTTGTTCAATAGCCTGCCGCGCCCAGTTCACAACGAGCGAAGTGACTTCCTCAAAAGGAAACGTCGGGCGGCTTTTGTTCAGCGCGTCGGCAGTTTTTTCAATCCGATCTAATAATTCCTTTTGTAGGGAACGCATATCTGCGTTCCCTACGCTATTCATTTCCAATAAAAATGTATTCATCACAACCAGAAATTGCCCAAAGGCCCGGGTCTTCATCTGCCGGATGACATCAACGGCCTGCTTCGTGTTCTTGACCTTGATATAACGCAGTTTCTGCGGGATCCGGGTCTCATCCAGGACCAAAAGGGTATTGCCCTTGAGCCTGGCCGGCCAAAAAAGGGGCGATTCTTTTATCTGGCTTGTAGTCGTATCGCGCTTGCTCATGCCGTCTTTTGAGATAACTCCAATTCCTTGATAAGTGAAAGGGCGATATCTACGATAGAAGCCTCGGCCATGTAATAGCCGGGGTTAAGAAATCCCATCTCGCCGGTGATGACGTTATCGCTGACCGCCATCAGGACCGCCGCGGGGATCTTGTAGCCCTGACAGATCGTCAAAAAGGCAGCCGTTACCATATCCACGGCGATCGCGCCCTGGTCGACGGCCTTGCCGACAACTTCCCGGGTCTCCTTTAATATGCAATCCGTGGTCCAGCAACAGCCCACATGCACCTTGCGGCCCAGGGCCAACGGAGATTTCAGCGCTTTTTGCGTGACCTCCGTCAACTCTTTCGTCAATTGCGCGTCGGCTGTGGGGACGAAATTTTTATCCACATAATATTGCGTCACGCCCTCGCCTTTGAGCGCAGTTGTGGCAATGATCAGATCTCCAACCTTGATATCCTCGCGCAGAGCCCCGCAGCTGCCCACGCGGACCATCGCTTTGACCTGCGCGTTGCACAAAATTTCCGTAGTGATAGCCGTGTCCGCGGCGAAACGCCCGCCGTTGATCGTGGTCAGCGGGATCCCTTCATACTGCCCCGTATACATCGTATATTCCATGAAGCTGAAATTCTTGACCGGATTTTTCATCTTCTTGACGATGGCATCCGCTCTTTCTTTGGGCCCCGGAACAAGGGCATACTTGCCGACGTCTTTGGGCCGCAACTGCACCATGTTCATCAGGTCCTTGCCGGTCATGTGGACTTCTTTGCGCATTTGGGTAGTCATATTTTTATCTCCCGTTAATTGTTAATGGTTAATTGTAAATGGTAAGAAAATATTCACCATTAACTATTTACCAATTGCTGTTTCAACAATTCCTTATCTATCTTCCCTGTCCGGTTTTTGGGCAAAACGGAGCGTATTTCAACCGATTGCGGTACTTTAAAATGCGCCAGATGTTCTTTCGCGAAATACCGCAAATCCTCCGAAGTGACATTAGCGCCATTTCTTAAAACGACAAATGCCTTCACCGTTTCACCGCGCAAGGAATCCGGCACTCCGATCACAGCGGTTTCAGAGACCGATTCATGTTTCTGCAAAGCCGCTTCTACTTCGGGAGCATAGACGATCTGCCCCGCGACCTTGATCATTTCTTTCTTGCGCCCGACGATATAGAGAAATCCCTCCTTATCAAAACGCCCCAGATCACCCGTGTACAGCCAGCCGTTCTGTTTGACCGCGGCGGTTCCCTCCGGATCTTTATAATATCCTTCCATCACAACCCAGCCGCGGATAGCGATCTCGCCAATCTCTCCCCCCGGGAGTTCGCGGTCGTTTTCATCAAGAATCTTGATCTCACAATTGGGTGCGGGCTTGCCGACACTGGCAATATTGGCGCTGTTTAAAGGCGTGACTGTGTTCGGGGGACACGTTTCCGTCATACCCCAACCATTGAGCAGTTTGGCATTGGGACAATACTGATGAAAGCGTTCCATGATCTCCGGCGAGCTTGGCGCGCCGAAAACAACGACCCAGCGTAAAGAAGAAAGATCGAATTTGTCGATCTGTTTAAGCGTGAGGATGGCCATGTACATCGCCGGGACGATATGAAAACAGGTGACCCGATATTTGGCAATATTCTCCAGGAACTCATACGGATTGAACCGTTCCATCAACGCGACGGTAATGCCAAAATGAACACAATTCTGGATATAAATAAACCCGCCGATATGGCTCAATGGGATGGCGGCCAACTTCACGTCCTTGTCGGTCAAGTCGACAAAATGTTTCATGGCCTCGGGCGAACCGTCCAGATGTTTGTAATTTAAAAGGATCCCCTTCGGCTTTCCGGTCGTTCCCGAGGTGTACATGATCAAGGCCGGATCGCTGTCGTTTATTTTCACTTCAGGCAAACCGGATGTGGGGGCGGCCATTGCGTCTTCATAACGAACGATGTTGCCTGAAGCCGCTTCGCCCCGGCACAAAATGATCTTCTTGAGGGTTGGGACCGCTTTCTGGATTTGTTCAAAGGAAACGTCGTTTTGCTGACTGGCGATGAGGATTCTGGCTTCAGAATGTTGGAGGCAGGATATTAATTCATCCGTTTTCAACATAAAATCCAGCGGCACTCCCACGCATCCCAAATGAAAACAGGCCAGATAACTATAAACGTACTCGGGGCAATTGGGAAGATAGATGGCAATTTTGTCGCCCTTTTGCGCGCCGTTGGCCAAGAGCGCGTTCGCCAAACGTAAAGACGTCTCCCGCAACCGGGCAAATGAAATGGCTTCGCCCTTAAAAATAATGGCCGGCTTATCCGGAAATCTGCTTACCGTATTGTCTAATATTTCCTTGATGTCCATCAAATCGCCTCAAATGTCCCTAACTAGTAAAATTTTACTAGTCTGATTTTAGTAAAATACCTGAATATGTCAAGGATTTTGTTGATAACTATGAAGGGTACAACAGGATGCGAAAAATGAGGTATTTAGCCGAGGGTTTCCATCAGCCGGCCGATAGACCGGATTTCAGCCTCAACCAGATCCAGATCATGGTCCAAAATGACATCGACGTGTTTCTGGGAGGTCTTCATTGTCTTTTGGAGCCCCTGGAGGTCGCGGCGGATGCGTCTTAAAAAAAGAATTCGCCCGCGCAGTTGCCGCTTGGCGATCTTTTTTTCTACATAAGGCAGAAAATAAAGCGACAGATCAATGTTAAAATACGGCCGCTCGATGGATAAAAAACTTTCCGTAATAAGATGGCCAAATATTTTCTCACCCTTGGAGGTCAAGCTGTAGACATATTTTTCCGGCCAGCGGCCTTCGCGGCCGACATCCTTCTTGATAAGGCCAAGCTTCTCCATCTTCTTTAAAGGATAATAGATCGACTTGATCTTGAGGCCGACAAAAGGAAAAAGTTCTTCCTCGATAAGGCGTTTGATCTCGTAGCCGTGTTTCGGACCGTCCTTTAATAGGCCTAAAAATAATAATTCATGTTCGATCATAAGGAGATCTCCCCGAAACGGATATCCCGGTAATGTTCGGTATATTCGACGATCTGGCTCATCATCTTGATGCTGCGCGAGGGGTATTTGCCGACGGCGGTTTCTCCGGAGAGCATCACGTAATCGGAGCCGTCCAAAATCGCGTTGGCCACATCGGAGACTTCCGCGCGCGTCGGGCGTCCCTGCTCCATCATGCTGTCCAGCATTTGGGTCGCGGTAATCGAAAGTTTTTTCTTCCGGTTACAATGACGGATGAGATATTTCTGCAAAATGGGAACTTTATAGATCGGGAAAGACACCCCCAGATCTCCCCGGGCCACCATGACCCCGTCACAAACATCGATAATACTTTCAATATTACGCACCCCTTGCGGGCCTTCGATCTTGGCAATGATCTTGCAATCGGGTAACCGCGGCCTGACCATATCGAGAATGCGTGAAATATCTTTTTTGTTGCGGACAAACGATTGCGCGATCTTTTCAACCCGGTTTTTGATGCCGAACTCGATATCCTGCTGGTCTTTTTGCGTTAAAATATTGGACTGCAATTTAAGGTCGGGGATATTGACCCCCTTACGCTCCGTTAATGGGCCTCCCTGAACAACTTTTAACTTCAACCGCTTCCCGCTATATCCGACGACTTTTAACTGCAGCTTCCCGTCATCGATAAAAACCGAGGAACCTTTCTGTATAGCACGCACATCCTCCGTGAAATCGAAGGGGATATGTTCCCCCGTCAGAGCGGGATCGGCGGACATATACCAGGTCGCATTTCTTTCCAAAAGGACCTTCTTTTTGAAATGTCCGATCCGGATGCGGTAGCCTTCCAAATCCTGCAAAATGGTGACCTGGAAGTTTTTTTTGCGATTGACCTTGCGCACCAGATCGATCATGGCCTGGTGCTGGGCATGGGTGCCGTGGGAGAAATTCAGGCGGGCCACATCCATTCCCCGGGAGGCCATCTTGATGATCATTTCTTCGGAGGAACTGGCGGGACCAAGGGTACCAATGATCTTTGTGTATCGCCTCATGCTGATTATCGGACACCCATAGTGTAGTAAGCTACGATGCTGGGGAAAAGCGTTTGTCCAGCGCTTCGAAAACGGCCTTGGCCACTCTTCTTTTGGCCGTGCCGCTCAAAGAGGATATTTCAACTCTGATCGTTGACGGCTTAACCTCATCGAAAAAAATGCCCACCTCGGTCGTATCCACATTGCCGACAATGCCTATGACCACAATATGCTTTTGACGCGGATCTTTCAAAAAGACATCAAAGAATTTTTCCTCTACGGCGGGTTTCTGTTCCAATACCACTTCCTGCCCCGGCGGGGTTTCTTTCCCTTCTTTGGAGGCGTTTTTCGCTTCTTCTTCCCGTTTTGCATTGACCTCTTGCTCTTCTTGTGTGCGCGCCAGGCTCAAAACCGCGTCATAACACTCCGTAAAACTGCACGTATAGGTCTTGCGCAAACCGGACAGCCGGGCGTTTTCCAAAGCGGTCGTCGAGGTCCCCCAGATCACTTTAAAAGGTTCGGACAACCGGGCGCACCCGGCCGTCGCGATGACCAGCACCGTTAAAAAGATATATAAAACACGGGATCGCATAAGTGGATATTATAACAAAAATTTGTTAATTGGCAACGGCGGCTTTCGTGAGATCGTCGATCTGGATTTTGAAATCTTCGCAGATCTTCTCGAGCCCCAGCGCCTGGGCCCGCTGCTTGGTCAATTCGTAGTGAAGGACTTTTTCTTTTTCCAGCAAATAGGCGTTAAAATCCCTCGTCTTGCCGAGGTTTTCCTCGAGGGCGACCCTCGCCTGCATCAGGTGGTCGCGCTCCTGGTTAAGCTCCCCCACCTTCCCCAGCGCCTGCGCGAGCTGTTTGCCCAGGACCTCTTCCTGGATACGGTCGCTCTCGCTTTTTTGCGCCTCTAAAAGGCGGACCATGTCGTTGGCTTCGTTTAACTTTTGATTATTGATCTTCTGCATCAACTCGAGATCTTTCTTGAGCCGTTCCACCTCTTGCCGGTATCCGCCCGCTTGCGCCAAAAGACCAGTGTGTTCAACGGCCAACCGTTCCCGCTCGGCCTGCCAATGCGTCTGCTGACTTAACGCGCCGTCTTTGACCTCGCCGAGTTCTTTCGCGAGCTGGTTGATCCCGGCCGCCTTTTCTTCTTCAAGCGCCTCGATCGCCTGGTTTTTCGTCTTCATCGCTTCGACCTCCGTGGCCAACCGGCTGGATTCGGATTCCTTCTGTTCTATCTGTTTTTTGAACTTGCCGTTTTCCTGGGTAAGGCCGGTGATCGTCTGCTGGTCCGCCGCGGCCTTGGCCGCCGTGCGCTCTTGCAGGGCATGTAATTCTTGCTCAAGATCCGTAACACGGGTCTGGAGCGGTTCCGGGACAGGGACGCGGGACAGCTCCGTTGGTTTCGCCGCGACCGGCGTGCCCGATACACCTCCCGCCTCGCCCGGCCTTGATAAAAGTGAGGGGGTCTCGTCGCTTCCCCCCTTGATGAGATAAACTATCCCGCCGATGACCAGGACAACAGCCGTAATTATCAAAACATAACTGAGCATCGATCTTTCCTCCATTGTTGGCGCGTCACCAATATCGCTGACTTTCAAGATACCCCGCGTAATCGGCCACGGCCCCCTCGAGCGGCAGGAAATCCCGCGCATACCCTGTCTGGCGCAGCCTGGTCATATCCGCCTGGGTAAAATACTGATACCGCTTTTCGAGGTCTTTGGGCATATCGATGTACCGGATGTCCGGCGGTTTCCCGACGGCGGCGAATAACGCGTTGGCGAGGTCATTCCAGGTGCGCGCCTGGCCGGTCCCCGCGTTAAAGATGCCGTTGAGCCGCGGCTGATCAAAGAAAAAAAGGACAATGTCCACCGCGTCCTTGACGTAGATAAAATCCCGCTTCTGCTCGCCGTCCCTGTAATCTTTCCGGTACGATTTGAACAGCTCCATACGGCCCTCTTCGGCCACCTTCTGCCAGGCCTTGGCCACGACGCTACGCATGTCCCCCTTGTGGTATTCGTTCGGCCCGAAGACGTTAAAAAATTTCAGGCCCGCCATTTTATCCGCCAGGCCGTGATCAAGCACCCACAGGTCAAAATCTTGCTTGGACTGGCCGTACAGGTTCAGCGGCCGCAAACGGCGGATGGTCGCCTCATCGTCCTTGTAGCCGGCGGACCCGTCCCCGTAGGTCGCCGCCGAGCTCGCGTAGATAAACCGCACGCCGTGTTTTACGGCCCATTGCGCCAAGGTGCGGGTATACTCGAAATTATTCTGGCGGAAATACTGCGCGTCCTGCAAGGTCGTTGAGCTGCAGGCCCCCATATGGATCACGGCCTCCACGGACGGATCGAACTCATCGCGGGATACGGACTCCAGAAAAACCCTTTTATCGTAATATCGCGCGTACTGTTTGTGCGCGATATTTTTTTCTTTCGCCTCATCAATATGATCGACCAGGACAAGGTCCGTGCGGCCGCGCTCGTTGAGTCTGGCGACAATACAACTCCCGATAAATCCAGCCGCGCCGGTCACAACGATCATTTGTATCCACTCCTTGGGTCTGTCGGTTTTTGAAACCGGTTACTCCAGCGCCGATACGATAAAGCGTCCGATATCCCGGCCGATATCGTAACCGAGCTGTTTATGGTCTTTTTCCCGCGGGTTGGCCCGTTCCTCGTCGGTAAACACGGCGACGTTCTTCTGTGATGGGGACTGGACCATCCTGCCCTCGACCTGCAACGAAATCCGCCGTTTCTGAAATATCCACCGGATCAACCGGGAGGGCCGGCCCACCCCGGTCACATAACCGCTGACGATCCAATCCGCTTCCCGCGCGCGGTCGGGGCCAAGGATCTCAAAAGCCGCCCCATTTTCCTTGATCGCCTCGGCGATACCCTTGACCATCATTAAAGAAATTTTGTCCAATTCGTCATCGGCTACGACATTGACCCCCGCTTTGAAAGGGACAATAAAGACCTTCCCTCCTTGCCGCAGCAATTGACCGTCGAGAATTTTTCCCGTCCGGACCCATGCCGGCCGGCTGGAAGGATTCTGCTCCGCATTCACAGCCGCGGAAGCATCCTGTCGCGGATGAAACCAGGCGCACCCTGAACAAAACATAACAACCGCCAGAGTTGCCGCTATCCTGTTTTTTTTCATGATCGAATGAATTCTAACATAGCCCCGGAGGGCTCTCAAGGGAATTACCCAAAATCTGGCGAGAACAGTTCATACGCAAACCCGGGACAGCCGGTCAGAATCCTGCGCCAGGACGCGGAGTCGCTGCGTAACGCGCGGGGTGATCTCTTCGCGTGTCAGCCGCCAGCGCCAGTTGCCTTGTGTCGTGGCCGGTTTATTGAAACGGGCTTCCTGGCCTAACCCTAACACGTCCTGCATGGGCACAATAGCGGTGTCCGCCTTCGAGCGCATGGCCAGTTCCACAAACGCCCAGGGGATATCCGCCACTTCGAGGTGGCGGCTGATGTAAGTAAAAAAATTTTCTTTCTCTCTCGGCGTCGCCTCGTTCTCAAACCATCCCCGGACGGTATTGTTGTCGTGCGTCCCCGTATAAACCAGACAATGTCGTTCGAAGTTATGCGGCAGGTACGGGTGTTTGTGCAGATCCTCGCCGAAGGCAAAGAGCAGGACCTTCATGCCCGGGAAATCATACTTGCGCATCAGCGCGCGGACATCGTCCGTGATGACACCCAGGTCTTCGGCGACAAGCGGCAATTTTTTGAAATTCTTTCTCAAAGTATCAAAGAAATCTTCCGTCGGGACATGCATCCATTTTCCCTTGGACGCGAGCGGTTCCTGGCTGGGGATCTCCCAATACTGGACAAAGCCGCGGAAATGGTCGATGCGCACGTAATCGTAGAGCTTGAGATTATGGCGCAACCGCCCGACCCACCAGGCGTACCGGGATTCTTTTAATCTGCGCCAGTTATAAACGGGGTTGCCCCAGCGTTGGCCCGTCGCGCTGAAATAATCGGGCGGCACGCCCGCGACCCCCACGGGACGATAACGCTCATCGATCTTGAAATTACGCGTGTCCGCCCAGGCGTCGGCGCTGTCCCAGTTGACATAGATCGGCATATCTCCGATGAACTCAATGCCGCGGCCGCGGCAATACTCCCGCAACTGTTCCCATTGCCGAAAAAAAATAAATTGCAGGAATTCGGCCCGTTCGATCTGGGCGCCGAAGCTGTACTCAAAATCCTGAAGGGCTTCCCCTTTTCTCTCCTTCAATGCCTTGGGCCAATCCGTCCAGACAGCGCCGCCCAGATGATCTTTAATGGCAACGAACAGGGCATAATCGCGCAACCATGCGGAGTTGTTTTTGCGAAATTCCCCGAATTCTTTCTCCAGCCTCCGGCGGCTCCGGAAATTCTCATGGGCTCTGTGCAAAATTCTGCGTTTATACTCCATAACGGTATCGTAATCCGTATACGATGAAGGAAAATCCGGCCGGTCGCGTAAATCCAGGGCAGACAATAACCCCTCCCGGACCAACAGTTCAGGACTGATAAAAAGGACATTCGCCGCGAATGCCGAGAAACTGCTGTAGGGGGAATGGTGGTAACCCGGATCGGTTGGATTAAGCGGAAGCACCTGCCATAAACTCTGGCCGGCCTGTTGCAGGAAGTCGGCGAACCAGTACGCCCCTGGCCCCAGGTCTCCGATGCCGAATTTTGAAGGCAGGGAACTGATATGCAAAAGAATACCGCTTCGCCGCTGGTCTATATTCATAAAATTAGAAAGCCCCTGGGCGGCATGGCGAATTATCCTTTACGCTCGGGAGGACCGGCCTTAACGATGTCTTTTTCATCGTAGATCTCGCCAAACAGCTCTTCCAGGACGTCTTCCATGGTGACCACACCGACGTCCTTGCCGTGCGAGTCCTGCACGATAAACAGATGCTGGTTATACGCCTGGAATTTCTCCAGCAGGGCGTCGGCTTTGATGAGCCAGTTGACGAAGACGGGCTTGGTCATGAAATCCCGGACGCGGGCGCGATAATTATCCTTGGCTATTTCGGCAAGCAAGGTACGCTGCTGGACAGTACCCACGATGTCATGCGGGTCTTTATCATAAACCGCGATGCGGCTGAAACGCGAACTGATAATGGCTTCCTTAAGTTCTTCCAGTGTCTTGTCCGCCGGCAGGGCGTAAATCTGGTCGATGGGCCTCATGATCTGGGCGGCCCGCACGTCGTTAAGTTTGAAAACGCGGCCGCAAAGGACCTCTTCATCGGTTTCGACGGTCCCTTCCGCCCTGCCCATCTGCAACATGATCCGGATCTCCTCTTCCGTCGCCCGGGGGTGAAGCGGCTGTCCGGCGAGAAACGGTTTCGTCAGCCCCAGGACAAGGTCGATCACCGGACGCATGATCCACAATATCAACCGCAAAGGTTTGGCAAAAAACAGGGATAACGGGATCTTGTGTCGCTCGCCGATTGTTTTGGGGATAATTTCACCGGCGACAATGATGCTGAACGTCATCACCGTAGAGGCTATAGCAAGCCACTGGTTACCGAAACGCATGGCCACCTCCTCGCCGATAAAAATAGACCCCGCGATATTGATAGAGTTATTCAAAATAACAATACAGGCAAGGGTGTGGGAAATATTTTCCTTAAGGTACAAAAGGTCTTTGGCGTGCCTGCGATTTTGCTCATACAGGATCCTGGCGCGGATCAAAGGCAGGCTTAAAACGGCGGCCTCGGCCATCGAACACAGCGCCGACGCGCCAACAACACTGAGGAATAGGATAAGGACGGAGATCATCGACGGTTTGACGCAATAATGGGTTTATTATAACGACCGGCGGAATAATTTGCAAACGATCCTTGAACTATAATCCGGTGATATAAAATGATCCGTCCGCGATCAAATACGGGGCGGGAGATTCCGGTTGGTGGCGAAAGGGAGGCGCCTGCGTTTCCATACGCATAACGGAGGACGTGTTGTTTATGATTTCTTGAGGGTTGATGACGGCGCTTGGCTTGCACAGATAATACCCCTGGCCCGCGTCCACCCCCAGGTCGATGAGGACCTTGAGGTCTTCCTTGCGCTCAACACCTTCAGCCACGGACAGGATCCTGTTTTCCTTGCAGAAAGCCACGACGAACTTGACGATACTGCGTTTGAACGGGTCGTTCTCCAGATCGTTGACGATATGACGATCGATCTTGACCACCTCCGGCCGGGTCGCCACGATCGCCTCAAGACTGGCGTACCCGCCGCCGACATCATCGACCGCGAATTTAAAACCGTATTCACGGTAGCGGGCCAAATATTGATAAAAAATCTTAAAATCAGAAATAGCCGATCGCTCTGTAATCTCCAGGATGACATTATCAACCTTCACCGCCCCCCCGTCAAAGATGGACTTGATGACGTCGAATTTCTGGCCTTCCACCAGGTAGGGGTTGCAATTGAGAAACAACTTTTTATCGCCTATGAATTCAGAAGCGCGGGCCACGGCTTTTTTCCAGGAGATCATCTCGAGGTCATGGTAGAAGCCGAACCGCAGCGCGCATTTAAACAACAGCTCCGGGTTGGAAAGCGCGCTATCCTTTGAATCCGGGAGATGCCCCAGGGCCTCGAACCCCAACAACGCGAAAGGATTGAGAAGAAAAATCGGCTGGAAAAAGGGGACGATCAGTTCCTGCTCAATGATCTGGCGGATTTCGCAGATAATGCTCTGATCGTCATGGAGGACCAATGGCCCGTCTGAGAAAACGGAGCGGCGGCGCATCACCGCCTCCATGCGCGCCACCAGTTCTTCATACTCGAAAGGTTTCGTCAAATAATCGTCCGCGCCCAGATAAAGTCCCTCCACGATATCTTCCGAAAATAATTTGGCGCTTAGAATGATGATGGGAATCTGCTTGGTGGTGCAGTTTTCCCGGAGCTTGCGGCAGACATCAAACCCGCCCCGGTCGGGCAGGACAAGGTCAAGAAGGATCAGGTCAAGGGTGTCGGTGATTTTTTCGAAAACCTCGCGGCCGCTGTGGGCGATATCGACGTCGTAACCGCGCGTTTCCAGGAGCATGGAGAGAGTCTGTGTTATGGCATGATCATCGTCAACAAGCAAAATACTTTTTCGGTTATTTGCTTTCTTGATCATATCGTTTCCCGGACAGGAAAACTTTTATCTTTTTACCAAAGACACAATTCTACTCTAAAAGAATTATAACTTTTTCTTCCCTCGCATTCCATAGAAGATTTGAATTATATCCAAATTTCCGGAATTGTCTCAATGAACAAAACTCTTTATGCTGCAATTAGTTGCATAATTCCGGCCAGCTTCGCCGAAAGCGCTTTTATTTTCCAAAACGGCCCGGACTTTTCTATAAGGCGTGAAAACGTTTTAAGTGTAACATATTTTTTCTTATTTGACAAGCAAACGCTTTCAGGCGGCCCCAATCCGGCCTGACGTTTTCCGGTGATATTCGGCAAAAAAATACTCTACCAGGCCTTCTTTGTGTCGTGGGGATACGGACCCTTCGCGGAAATGATCCGCGAACGGCGGGAAAAACGTGTCGCAAGGAAAAGAATTTAGGATTTGCGTAAGAAAAATCGCCTGGCATTCTTTTAAACAGACGGCCTGATCGTAAATCTGCGCGCCGCCGATGACAAAAACCATTTCGCATGTTTCCCGGACTTCTTTCTTATCCAGAAGCTCGAGCGCCAGCGCGAGGCCGCCGGCCTTCAGGACGCCTTCAGGCAACCGCAGTTGTTCATTACGGGTGATAACAACATTGATGCGCCCGGGCAAAGGCCGGAACGGATCAGGCAAGGAATCCCAGGTCCTGCGTCCCATGATAACCGCGTTACGCTTATTCTTGTCGCGGGTCGTTGTGGTAATTTCCCGAAAATGGCGCAAATCGCCTTTAAGATGCCAGGGGAGCCGGCCGTCTTTGCCGATACCTCTGTTGGGATCCATGGCAACGACAATATTAAAGGGGGTCATACGGCGATCGGGAATTTGATAAAGGCGTCGTGCTGATAATTGACGAGCTGAATATCCTCAAAGGCGATCTCAAAAAACGGTTTTCGCGCGACGCGCAACTGGGGCAACGGTTTGGGCACGCGCTTGATCTGCTCTTTAAGGCCGTCGACATGGTTCAAATAAATATGGGCATCGCCCAGCGTATGGACAAAAATCCCCGGGGTCAGGCCGCATTCCTGCGCGATCAGGGACAACAAAAGCGCGTAGCTGGCGATATTAAACGGGACGCCGAGCGCCACATCGGCCGAGCGCTGGTAAAGCTGGCAATCCAGGCGTCCATTGGCCACATAAAATTGAAAAAAAGCGTGACATGGCGGCAGCTTCATACGGTCGATATCCGCCACGTTCCAGGCGCTGACGATAATGCGTCTGGAAAAAGGGTCTTTCTTGATCATGTCGATCGCGTTGCGGATCTGATCGATATGCTCCTTGCGATACGTCCGGGTCTTCTCATCAAAGACAAACTTTTCCCATTTGCGCCATTGATAACCGTAAACCGGCCCCAGCTCCCCCTGTCCATCGGCCCAGGCGTTCCAGATGGGAGTATATTCCTTCAGGCCGTCGTTGATATTCGTGGCCCCCTTCAAGAACCAGAGAAGTTCCCGGACAACGGCCTCGAACAAAACTTTCTTGGTGGTAAGGATCGGGAACCCCTCTCTCAAATCGTACTTCGTCTGATAACCGAAGACCGAGCGGGTCCCAGTGCCCGTCCGGTCGCTTTTAGGTTCGCCGTAATCGAGGATATATTTGACCAGATCCAGATATTGTTTCATCGATATTGACCTTCAGGCTAACGCGCGCGCCCACATGCGGCTATTATACTCACCGACCATCCGTTGCGTATTAAAGAACGCGGCCTGCTGGACGCAGTTGATCATCTTGTCGATCCACGGGCTTTGGGTGTCGACCCGGAGCTCTTTATAGGTCCGGTAATATAGCGCGGTCACGTCCCGCAGGACCCGGCACAAAGCGGCGGCGTCTTCATCCAGCCGCAAGTTTTTCTCATCGCCGACCTCCGGACCCATATGCCGGTAACCGAACACCCAGCCGATATCGTGGTCGGCGGCCTCCACCACCCAGCCGTCGAGCGTGGTCAACTGGACCACGCCGTTGAGGATCGCCTTCATCCCGCTGGTGCCGGAGGCCTCGAACGGCGGCAATGGATTGTTCAACCAGACATCCACCGAGTTGGTCAGAAGTTTCCCGAAATAAGTATCGTAATTCTCCAGGATCAAAACCTTAATGACCTTCCGGTGCGCGTTGAGCTGGTCGATATGATCAAGGATATCGTCGATGTGCGCGGCGCCGATATCGTCGTTAGGATGCGCCTTACCGGAAAGGATGATCTGCAGAGGCCCGACTTCGTAGGCGATTTTCAAGATTTCCTGGATGTTATGGAAAATAAGCGCCGGCCGTTTATACCCGGCGATGCGCCGCGCCCACCCGATCGTCAGGACGTCCTCTTTGAGCTTCCAGCGGCCAAGAAGGCCGGTCAAATTCCTTTTGTTGGCCAGGTGGGCCTCGAAGACCTCTTTACGAAACTGTTCGTCGCCACGCAAGTCACCCGCTTTCGCGAGGTTCTCTGGATATTTTCTCCAGTCGCCGAAAACGTCCTGATACCGGTCGAAAAGACGTGCGTAGCTTTCCGAAAGCCAGGTATGAATATGGACGCCGTTGGTAATGGCCTGGATCTTGGAGGAAAATTCCGGGAATTGCAGGCGCGTGATCTCCCCGTGTTTTTGGGCGACCGCGTTGACCTGGTCGCAGTTATTTAAACACATAAATGTCAGATTGATCTGGGACGAATCTTCTGTTTCCCTGCCGAACATCTGGCAGGCCCGGGTATATTCATCGGGCAGGATTTGGGCCACATCCTCAATACGAAAACGGTCATGCCCCGCGGCGACCGGCGTATGGCAGGTATAAATAAAATGGCGCCGGCACTCCGCCATCATATCCTTATCTTGGAGGTGGACATATTTTTCCACCAGGGCCAGCGCCGCGTGGCCTTCATTGAGGTGGTAACAATCGATGTTATACCCCCGGTTTTTCAAAGCCTTCATCCCGCCGATCCCGAGGATAACCCGCTGGAATATCTTCCACCAGACCTCGTCGCTGCGGTAGAGCTGGTCGGTAAGTTTGCGCAGCCTCGGGTCGTTCTGTTCACAGTTGGAATCGAGCAGGATAATGGGACACGCCTTAGACTTGTCGTAGCTGTACACATAATATTTCCACAACCGCAAATGCAGCGGCCCCTCTTTGGTGTCGATCGTCACGAAATCCTTAAGCGGGACCAGGCCGGGATAGTTGTAGGGGTCCCAGGTTAATGTCTCGGGGATCTGGCCGTGCTTGTACCAGAACTTCTGTTTGAAATATCCCTTGTTCCATAAAATACCGATGCCGGCGACAGCCAGGCCGCTGTCAGCGATACTTTTCATGGTGTCCCCCGCTAATACGCCCAGGCCGCCGCCATAGATCGGGATATCCAGCATTCTACCGGTGGTCTGGACCTTGAACAGGTAATCGCATAGCCAGTAATTGGAAAAGACTTCGTGGCTGAAAAACTGGTTCTGTTCGGGGATGGGACGGTTCAACCGGAAGGAATTATAGATGCTCGGGGCAATCCCGAACTCCATGGAAAAATAGGCGATACTTTTGATCGTCCGGCTCAAGAGGTTGCGCTCAACCTCCAGGACAGGCCCTATCGGGAAACCGAAATAATATTCCGGGGTGATGTCTTTGGAGTAATTGGCCTCGAAGCCATCGATCGAGGCGATAAAATCCTCGTAGCCGAAAGACTGTTGGGTTGTTGCAGGGATCTGCGACATAAATATTTAACCGCGGCGCTCAAACGTGCCGCTTTTACCTCCGCTTTTATAAATCAACCTCACATCAGAAACGACCATGGCGTGGTCCGCCCACTTCATCATGTCATAAATCGTCAACGCCGCCGCCGTTGCCGCCATCAGCGCCTCCATCTCCACGCCGGTGCGGCCCCGGCAGACCACTTCAGCCGCGACGTCAACGGCAACGCCTTTTGTGTCTGCGGCGAAAGTGACCTTGACCTGGTTGATTTCCAGGGGATGGCACATCGGGATGATTGCCGGTGTCGACTTGGCCGCCATGATGCCGGCGATTTTGGCCGTTTCGAATACGTCTCCTTTGGGCGATCCTCCCTGCCTCAAGGCCCGGAAAGCCTTTTCCCCGAGGACGATCCGCGCCGTCGCCCGGGCGACACGGCGGGTGACCGGCTTGGCGCTGACATCGATCATCCCGTGGATTTTCTTGCTTTGTTGATTGCTCATCAATGAATCTTTCTACTGAAGCTGATTTTTTTCCCGCCAAGCGGGCTGTATTATACCACACACGCCTGACATTCCTTGTCCTGAAAAATAAATTCAGGCATCATCCCCCAGATTACGAACGTCGATTTTGCGGCGCATGCTTTTCCTGGCGGAATGGTGGTGTTTCCGCTCAAGGATCTCCTCTTTAAGCGCGGTGGTCCGCTTGCGCCGCTGCCGCCGCTGTTTTTCCCTTTGCTGGATAAATTTCAACCGCTCCGTTTTCTTTTGCTGCTCGATTTTTTCCAGGATAATCCAGCGGGCCTTGTGGCGGTTGAGCAGCTGCGAGCGTTCTTCCTGGCATTTGACCTGGATCCCGGTGGGAATGTGGCGCAAAACGACGCACGTCGATGTCTTGTTGACGTTCTGCCCGCCAGGTCCGGAGGCGCGCACGAACATTTCCCGGAAATCCTTTTCATAAACGCCCAGCAGATGCATCCGGCGCTTTAACTCATTTTCTTTTCTCGTTTCCAGCATTCTTCTTTCCTTTTATATTCTTATATAACACAGCCGCCCATTCCTTGCCACGCAAAATTTTCACCGCCCGCAGAGGATACTTCCTGAAAGCCTCGCGGAGGTGGCGGTAATTCTCCAGCGAAATACCGGAGACGGCCAAATATCCGCCGGGAGAAACAAGGGCCGAGATTTTGTGTCCGGCCTGGATCAGGTTATGCGTCACCAAATTCGCGGCGACAAAATCATAACGCCTTTTTACGCGATAGCGATGGATGTCAGCGACTTTCAAACTCGCCGCCGGAGTATGGTTACGCTTGAAGTTCTCCCTGGCGACCGCGACACAGTCCGGGTTAAAATCAACGGCATGGATTTCATCGGCGCCGCAGCGGGCGGCGACCATGGACAAGATCCCCGTCCCGGCACCGATGTCCAGAAAACTATGGAAACGCCCCGCGCGATACTCGATCAGCTGCGCCATAAAACGGGTCGTCTCGTGCAGGCCGCTGCCGAAGGCCATGGCAGTTTCAACATAAACCGGATCCCGTCGGCCGGCTTTGTAACGCCCCTGAAGATACCTCGGCACGACGACAAAATTCTTTCCCAGATAAAAAGGCTTGAAATCTTCTTTCCAACGGTCCTGCCATTCCTTCTTATTCAAAGATCTTTGTTCGAGGCGGACCCCCTTGAGGTTCAACTCTTCAATCTTTTGAGCAAGCGCACGCAGCCGGGAAGAAGTCTTCGCGTAAAAGGCAAGGCATTGATACCGCCGGGTCGTGTGTTCTGCGAGTTCCTCCCTGGGCACCCCCAGGGAAGCCAGAACGTCTTCCAGGATCTCAACGGTGCCGGGCCGGGGGAAATAAATTTTAATACGGATCTCCCGGATAGTAGCGGGGATAGATGCTTTAGACATAGGCACGGATTATATCTTGGCAATGCGCAGGATAAATTTCCCGCCTATGCCCTGCAGCTCTTGCAGCCGGTAGGGTTGCCCCGCGACGATCCGCTTGAGATCACGGACATTACCTTCCTTGACGATGGCGTAAGTGACCGGCTGGGTCGCCAGAAAATCAAGCACCTTCCGGTCCGTGTTAAGAAACGGTATCGGGTGCGGGCTGAAAAATCCCTCGCCGTTGATATCGATCACCGCCACTTTGCGGTCCGTGTAAAAACGGATCCCGCGCACGTAAAACTTGCTGGTCAGAACCGTCGAACCGGAACGGTCTATCGTCTGAAAAACATCACTGATCCCCTTGCACGATACCCATGGTTCCATGACGGGCCGCGCCAGAAAAATCATCACCAGCAAAACCGTTGTCAGCCCCGCGTGCGCGAATATCATCCGTGTATAATCCTTCCTTCTGATAAGGACGACTACAAAAACAGCCAGGATAAAAAGGAGCGCGGCGAAGATATAAACGACCGCGGGGTTGGGGACAAACGTTTTATAAATATGCCCGGCAATGATGGCGCCGAAAGCAATAACAACCAGAAGCCCGGTAAAAATATAACCGCAAACGGCAAGTGTCCTGGAACGGCCCGGCTGCCCCTGCCGCGCACCCGCCTCAAGAGCGTTATCCAGATAAAATGCCAGGAGGATCGCGATGGCGGGAAAAACCGGGAATATATAACTAGCCAGTTTGGAATGCGCCGGCTGGACGAGCATATAAACGCCGACAATCCAGGCCAGAAGAAAAAATAGCGGGCCGCGCTGCGCCGTTTTTTCCCGGAACTGTTTCCAAAGCAGATGTCCCGCCGGCGGCCAAAAAAAACTCCACGGCAAAACCCCCGCGAATATCAGCCACAGGTAAAAATACCAGTTGTCCAGCCGCGCGTGTTCCGCTTCCAGAACCCTGCGGATATGCACGTTATAGACATACTCATGAAGGAATTGATTGCCGTACCATTTATACATCAGCCAGTGCCAAGGGACCGCGACCGCCAGAAAAAGGCACCCGCCAATCAAAACCGACGGCCTCACCAAAAACCCGACATCTCTTTTGTAAAGCAGAAAAATCAATATGACCGCCCCCGGGAAAAGGAGGCCCAGGACGCCTTTGGTCAGCACGGCGATGCCGCAGACCGCCGCGCACAGGACGATCGCGGTATCGCGGCGGCGCTGATCGGTATACCCCCAATAAAAAAGAGCGATCGCCAGCGCGACCCAGATCGAAAAAACCATATCGGTCAGGACCGCGCGCGACAGCGCCAGATAAATCAAACTGGTGGACAGAACAAAACCCGACAAAAAGGCCAGGCGCTTTCGTCCAAACAGCATCCAGGCGGTCCAGTACGTGACGCCCACGCCGATCATGCCAAAGAGCGCCGGCCAGAACCGGGCGGCAAACGGCACCGGGCCAAAGAACTTCACGCTTAGCGCCAGCAGCCAAAAACAAAAGATCGGTTTTTCGAAATGCGGCCAGTCAAAGATGATCGGCGTCCACCAGCTGTTGCGCGCGACCATTTCCTTGGCGCTTTGCACGTAAAATACCTCATCGGGATGCGTGAGGCTGACGAAGCCGTTTCCCATCATCAAGAAAATATACGAAAGCGCGAACAAAACCCCCAACAATTTCCGGTGGCTTATCTTTTCAAAATAATTATCAACCATGCATCAGTTCCTCGACGCGGACGAATTCAAACCCTTTTTCCTTCAAGGTCTTGACCAAAAGCGAGATCGCCTTGACCGTCTGGGTACGGTCGCCGCCGTCGGCGCCGAAGGCGTGCCCGCTGTCATGAAAAAGCAGGATATCGCCGTTTCTTGTCCGCCGGGCCAGATAAGAGACCATCTGCCGGTGGTTAAACGATACCCAGTCTTTGGAATTCAGCGACCACAGGACGATATCATACCCCAGGGCCTTCACCTGTTCTTTGGTCGAGCGGCGCAGCCACGCCTTTGGCGGGCGGAACATCCGGGTCGTCTGTCCGGTGACTTCCCGGATGACGTGTTCCGTATACTTGATCTCCTCCTCGATCTCGGCGGGCGTGTAATACAAAATGACGCTATGAGCGTACCCGTGATTGCCGATGCTGTGCCCTTCTCGCGCAACCCGGCGCGCCACCTCCGGATATTTCTGGACGTGGTGGCCGATCATAAAAAACGTCGCCTTGACCCCGGCGTTTTTCAATTCGTCAAGGATCTTCAGCGTCCAGACCGGGGACGGCCCGTCGTCAAACGTCAGGGCGGCCCTCTTTTTGTCCGTTTTGACACGGTAGACGGTGCCCTTTCTGGTCAAAACGGCCTGGTCAAAAAATACACAAAATCCGCCGGCAAGAAGTGTCGCCGCCGCCGTCAGCCATAATAACTTGATGATCATTGGACACTGTTTTTAAACAAATTCGATCAGCGAAGGGTCATAATCTTCCGGTTTTTCAAACCCCAGAAGGTTCAGAAGAGTCGCGGCGATGTTGGACAAGCCGCGCGCGCGAAGGTCGGCAAGGCGGTACTCGCCGCGGCAGCCGGAATCCACGATCGCGCACGGCACGGGGTTCAAAGAATGCGCCGTGCTGACGATCTTCTTGCCGTCCTTGAGAGTGAACATCTCGTCGGCATTGCCGTGGTCGGCCAACACCAGCGTGATGCCGCCCAGCTCGTTGACGACATCGATAAGCCTGGCGGTGCATTCATCCACGGTCTCCACCGCGGTGATGATCGCCTTCTCGACCCCGGTATGGCCAATCATATCACCGTTAGCAAAGTTGATACGGCCGAATTTGTAGCGGCCGCTACGGAGAAGTTCGATGGATTTTTCCGTGATTTCATAAGCCTTCATCTTTGGCGCTTTATCAAACTGAATTTTATCAGAAGGAATTTCAACGTACGTTTCGAGCTTTTTGTCCACGTATCCGGAATTGTTGCCGTTCCAAAAATAGGTGACGTGGCCGTACTTTTGCGTCTCAGAGATGGCGAACGCGGTCACACCATTGGCGCACATATAATGGCTGACTGGACGATCAAGCTTGGGCGGCTCAACGAGGTAATGTTTAGGAATCTTTAAATCCCCGTCGTATTCCATCATGCCGGCGTACAAAACGTCCGGCACGCGCCGGCGGTCGAACTTATCGAAGTTGTCTTTCTGCTCAAACGCTATTGAAAGCTCGATGGCCCGGTCCCCGCGGAAATTAAAAAAGACGACCGCGTCGCCGTCTTCGATGGTGCCGATGGGCTTGCCGTTCTCGGCAACGACAAAAGGATCCAGGTACTGGTCCGTGACCCCGGGGTCTTCACGGTAATACGTCTCCACGGCCTGGGCCGCGCTCGCGAATGGACGCCCCTGTCCCAACACATGCGCGTCCCATCCTCTTTTAACGATGTCCCAGTCGGCGTTATACCGGTCCATGGTGGTGACCATCCGTCCGCCGCCGGAGGCGATCCGGTAATCGGTGCCGTATTTTGCCTTGAGCTCGTTTAAGACTTTTTCCGTCTTTTCAATATATGCCAACGCTGATTTTTCATGGACGTCGCGGCCGTCGGTAAGGACATGGAGCCGCGCGCGGCGCACGCCCGCTTTCGCGCATTCGCGCAAAAGCGCGTACAAATGGTCCGTGTGGGCATGGACATTCCCGTCGGATAACAGCCCGATGAAATGAAGCGTCCCGTTGCGATGTTTGGCCCGGCCGATGAGGTCCTTCCACAGCGGCGTGCGGAAGATCGCCCCCTCTTTGATCGCCCGGCTGACCAGGGTCGCGCCCTGGTCGAAGACACGCCCCGCCCCCAGCGCGTTGTGGCCGACTTCGCTGTTGCCCATGTCGCTGTCGGAAGGCATCCCGACCGCCTTGCCGTGCGCCTTGAGTGTCGTATAGATCTTGCTCTCCATCAGCTTGTCCAGGCACGGCGTCCTGGCCAGAAAGACACCGTCGCTTTCGTCGCGTTTGCCGATGCCGACCCCATCGAGGATGACCAGCAGTAACGGCCCCTTGCGGCCGTGGAATTTCGTCAATTTTTTCAATAATAGCGGATCAGACATAAGGTTTCCCGGAAGGAATTTACTGGTCAGAGAGGGCGGCTCCGTCAGAGGCATGGAAGACCAGCCGCGCGCGGACCCCTTGCGTCGGCCGGTTCTCAACAAGCACAACGCCGTTATGGTTCTCCATGATATCTTTGGTGACGGACAGCCCCAGCCCGACGCCGCCGGCCTCGCGTCTTGTCGTAAAAAACGGATCAAAAACTTTTGGGATATGTTGCGGTTGAATACCGCTGCCGTTATCCTCCACGTCGCAGACGACGATCATCTCCCCGGGCTTGAATTTATCCTTACCAAGGTCAGGGAGACTGTCGAGGTCCTCCGAAATCCTCCGGCAGTAGGTCTTCAATTCCAGCTGGCCGCCGTCCGCGACCGCCTGGATGGCGTTAAATATCAGGTTAACAAGCACCTGTTCGATGCGGTTACGGTCGACGTTGACCTCGGGGAGCCCGCCGTCAAACTTTTTGACGACCTTGACATGTTTTTTATCGATCTCGTGATGGACAAGCGACAGGCACTTTTCGACAAGCTCATTGAGGTTCTCCGGCTTGCTGTTTTGCGAAGTCGTACCGGCAAAATTCAAAAGGTCATTGACGGTGTTGTTGGCCCTGGCGATGGCCTCTTTCATATTAGTCAGGGTGACCTGGATCTTTTGTTCGGGGGACTTGATCTGTTCGCACAGGTAGGTTACTCCGTAGAGAATTGCCGATAAAGGGTTCTTCACTTCGTGGGCGATCCCGCTGGCCAAAGCGCCCACCACCTTCATTTTCTCCATCTGCACGAGCTGGGACTGGGTTTCGGTCAACCGCTCATAGGCCGCGTTCAATTCCCTCTCCAGGCGTTTACGTTCCAGCGCGTAATGCAGCGCTTTGTTAAGGACATAGCCGGTATATTTGCCTTTGACCAAAAAATCCTGCGCCCCGTAACTCAAGGTATGGATGCCCACTTCATCCTCGTAAGCCCCCGTGTTGATAACGATCGCCACCTGCGGGTATTTGCCGATCAGCTTCGTGAGGGTGTTTTTCCCTTCGCTGTCGGGCAAGTTGAGGTCAAGGATGACCGCGTCGAAGGAATGCTGGCCGAGAAGTTCCATCGCGCCGGCCAGGGTATCCGCCGTCTTAAGGAGAGAAACCGGGGTGGAAGACTCCTGCAGCATCGACTCCAATATCCTTCGGTCGATCTGGTTGTCCTCAACTATTAGAATCTTGAGAGGTTGCGTAAATTTTGATTGGGACGGCTGGTTCATATTCTTATCCTATTGAAATAATACAATAAATACCGGGGGATGTCAAACACAGGTAGAAGTCTTAGGCTGGCATCTTGTAAACCCGGTCGCCGGCTCTGGCTGGACGGACGACCTTCAACCCGATGACCTGGCCGTTTCTGGCGGACTTGACATCCACGCTTTCTATTTGCATGGAACCCACGGCTTGGGTAAAGTCCGTCGCGGCGCCGCGCACACGGATTTTATCCGAGATGGAAAGCGTCCCCTTTTTCATTTTGACGACCACCACCTGAATGCGAGAAAAAAAGTGCGTCACCTCGCCGATCAGTTGTCCCGGGTCCTCAAGCACTTTCGGGGACGGCGCCGGGACACCTTTCCTTTTCGCGGGCACAGGACGCGCCTTCCCGCGCGTTTTGCCTTTTGTAAATACGACTTTTTTCTTCTGGACCTTGCCCTTGCGGGACGGACGCTTGAGGGACCGCTTCTTGACCTTAGTACGTCGAAGATCTGACCGCTTGTTTTTCAGTTTGCGTTTTGAGGAAGGTCGGGGACTGCCGAACAGTTTTCGAAAGGTGAAAAAAAATCTTTTGAAGACGGTCCGACCCATCACATGGTTATCTTATCGGCAATTTCCGAGACGACGGGAAGTCTTACCTCCCGGCCCTGGAGGACCGCGATGATCCCGATAAAAGCGAAGACGAGGAGCACAAACATCCCCAGGCGCAGCGCCCACTGGCCCAGGATGATACTGACGATAATGACCGCCACCTGGCCGAGGAAAATGACCAGCCCCTGCTTGCCGTGGGCGAGGACAAACGGGTTGTCTTTTTTCAGGATGAGCGGGATGATGCAGAGGATCGAAAGATAAGCCAAAATCGCGAAGCCCTTGCCTTCCAGGATTTCGGGATCTTCGCCCCCTTTTCCGCCGGCGTCCCTCGCGTCCTTGCCTGGAAAATATCTTTTAGGCATCGGCCTTGACCTCGATCAGGGAGTTGATGTCCCCAAAGGAGTTCCGTTCTTTACGGGGGTTCGCCGGGTCATCCTTCCAGACCCCGTCGACAATGAACTGATATTTATAAAGCCCGGGCTGCAGGGGGACCACGGCTTCCCACCGGCCGTCGACCTGTTTCAACCGGCAGTTGTCATCCAGCGACCAGTCGTTAAAACTGCCGGTCACAAAAACGGACCGGGCGCCCGGTGTGGGGTAAACGAACGTCACGGGGACCAGCTTTTTGACTTCCGCGACTTCGTCCCGGATAATGGCCTGCATTTTGCGGGAGAACGCCTGCACCTCATCGGGAGATTCCGCTGGCGGTTCGACTTCGCTCACCACTCGTTCTGCTCGCTGCGCTTGCGCCGCCTTCTGGCCGGCGGGGGCAGGAGCCGCCGGGGCAGCCGCATCGCGTTTCTCGGCCAGGATGATCTCCCGGGAAAGCGTGAAATAATCCTTGGAACCGCGGCTGTATTTATCATAACAGGCCACGGTCTGGCCCATGACCGCGGATTCCTTTAATTTGACGTTGACATGGACGATCGTATCGAACAACAATTCACTGAACTTGTCTTTGAACGTTTGCAGCATGGCGAAGGAATGCCGCAGGCGCGAATCGAACATGGTGATCAAAACGCGCGCCTCAATAGCGTGGCTCAAGCGGTCGCGCACGAGGTTGACGATATCCAGAAGATGTTCCACCCCCTGGATGGAAAAACGGCTGGTCTCCACGGGGATGATCAGCTCATGGCTGGCGCGCAAGGCGTTGACGGTCAGGATCCCCAGGCTCGGGGCGCAGTCGATCAGGACATAGTCGTAACGGCCCGCCACCGTCGCGATGACCTCGGTCAGTTTCAGTTCGCGGCCGATCTCGTCGGCCAGTTCCTGTTCGAGCGTCCCCACGAGGATGTTCGACGGCACGATGTCAAAACTGTTTTCCACGCGCTTGATGATATTATCGAGGCGGAGCTTGCGCGGCGTCAGCCCGGAGATCACGTTATAGATGCTGTCCTGGCTCTCGATATTAAGCCCCAGGGACGCGTGCGCCTGCGGGTCCAGGTCGATCAAAAGCACCTTGCGGCCGTTTCTCCCCAGGGCCGCGGCGAGGTTGATGGCTGTGGTGGTTTTCCCGCAGCCGCCTTTTTGGTTCGCGATAGCGATGATCCTCATGTTTCAAGCTCCCTTCTCACCTGCAAAACAAATGTTATCGATAAGGATGACCCCTTTTTTATTGGCCACGTTCCATGATTCCAGGACAAATGAAATGCTTTTCAAATTGGACCAGTCCGTGATCTGCCGGAATTCTCCCAGGGGGATCCGGAAATCCTGCCAGTTGAAATCGACCCCCTGGACGTAATAGGCGGCGGTCTCGTTTTTTTTGTTTTCAATGACGACCTTGACGATGGCGGGGTTGCCTTCGTCCCTGGCCCGGATGGAAAACTGGATGCTTTTGTAACGGCTGGCGTCGATGGCCGGGGCGGACAAGTTCAGGGTCTTCACCGGCGAAAAATCCTTTTCGAAATCATAAGCCAGGCGCACCAGGCCGTTATGGAGGGCGAAGATGATATTGCCGCGCAAGGACGACTGCCGCGTGAAGAAAGCGGTGAGCCCGTAGAAAACGCTGGAGAAGATGACCAGCGCGATCAGGACGTTGATAAAAAGCCAGGCGTGGAAGTTCCTGTTCCGGCGGGGGTCCGCCTGCTGGCGTTTGCCCAGATATACCCGGGCTAAATGGTCATAAATTTCGTCGCGCGTCATGCTTGAATGTAACCCCTTGCATTACAAAACTATCTATTCCTGACATGTTGCTACAATTAAAATTATCATAACAGATTAAAAAAAAAATAAAAATACTAATTAAAGTATTTTTTGGCCTTTAAACCAATTCATCCACCAATTGCCAGGGAATGGCAAACACGCGGTCACTGAGTTTCGTTTTCCGTGGAATTTGGCAAACAAGATAACCGGCCCCGGCGGAAGAATATTCAGAAAGAAAAACCTCTAAATAACGGATATCATTTGCCGCGGGATTTCCGGTCCATTTGACCTCAATCGGTATGTAAGTGCCGTTTTTGTCGATTATCCAGTCCACTTCCGGCCCGTCCGGGTCACGCCAAAAGCGGATGCGGGCGGTAGAGTTATTGGCATGCGCGCACCTTAATAGTTCAAGGCCGACGAATTGCTCAAAAATTCTCCCCATGGTATCCCGCGGAAGCTTTGTCCCCTCCCTTGCCGCGACACGCCGGACGCCCAGGTCAAAGAACAGGAATTTTTCGGACTTGGTCAGCTTTTTCCGGGTTTTGCTTTTGGCAAGCGGCTCGACCCTTTCCGCGATCAAACAATCCTCCAGGATCTGATAGTAAGCGCCGATCGTGGTATGGGCAACGCCGATCTCCTGGGACAATTTTCTCAAATTGATAATGCCGCCGGACTCGGAAGCCGCGAGTTCCAGAAATCTCGCGAAATCACCCAGATTTCTGACCACCGCCTCGGCCCTGACCTCCTCCTCCAGATAGGTCGTCACATAAGATTCCAGATCGGTTTCCCTGTCCGCGTCATTATCGGCGGCGAGGATCCCGGGCAAGGAGCCGTAAAGAAGCCGCTCGTTTAAGTCCTTCGCGGGAAGTTCCGACAGATTAAAAGGATCTATTTTAAATGTGGTGACCCTCCCGGGGAGGAGATTGACCCGGGCGCCGCGCCGGAGTTTCCGGGCGCTTGAACCGGTGAGAATAAAATTGGCCTGGCCCCGGTCAATAAGGTCCTGGACAACATCCAGGATATCCGGCACCTTCTGGACCTCATCCAAAATAACCAAGGGACGTTTTTTTGATGATCCGGGAACGATCGACTCTACCTCCCCTTTGAGAAGATGGGGCGATTTTTCATACCGCTGCCTCACATCCGGCTGGATAAAAGAGATCGACAGATCGGCATCCAGCCGGCCGATGAGCGTCGTCTTGCCGGTCTGTCGCGCCCCGAATAAAAACACGCTTTTATTGCGGCCAAGAGAATGGCGGATCTTTTCTTCCAGCAGTCTTGGTATGTATTCCACGGAATTAATATTATACGAAAATGGAGCAATAGTCAACAATATTCTTATAAAAATTCTTACAACCTTCAATCTTCAAAAACGCCCGCCGCGTTCTTGTAATTTAAGACCGTGAACTCCTTGCCCCGGTGTTCATCTCCGGCGTGGATCACCGCCGGCCTGGAAATCCTGCCTTTAAAAAGTTTCTCAAAATATTCAAGCCCCTTAAGAAAATCGGCATGAAAAGTCGCGCTGGATTTTATTTCAACGCCCCTGAGCATATTCCCGGCCTTGATCACCACATCGATCTCATGATGGCGTTCATCTCTAAAAAAATAAAGGTTATGGTCTTGCCCACGGTTAAATCTGTGTTTCACCAATTCCATCACCACCATATTTTCAAACAACGCCCCGCGCAAGGGATCCCGGTTCATTTGTGTCTCATTCTCGATCGCCAGGAGATAAGACGCCAGTCCGACATCATAGAAATAGAGTTTGGGGGATTTTATAAGCCGCTTCCGGATGTTGGCATAATACGGTTGCAACAGAAAAGCGACATACGACTCCTGCAGGATGGAGATCCATGAATTTATCGTTGGGACCGAAACGCCGACCTCGGAGGCCAAAGCGCTCGCGTTAAAGATCTGCCCGATCCGTCCGGCACACAAACGCACAAACTTCTGGAACTGGTTTAAATCCCTCAAGTGAATAAGC
This sequence comes from Candidatus Omnitrophota bacterium, assembly GCA_016212005.1. Classification (GTDB taxonomy): domain Bacteria; phylum Omnitrophota; class Gorgyraeia; order Zapsychrales; family Zapsychraceae; genus UBA10015. The sequence continues at coordinate 44,446 of JACRHP010000021.1, forward strand.
GCCTTGAGATCGCGTTCAATATAGGTCTGATAATAATTACGATAAGCTTTTGTCGGGTCCAGGTCTTCCGCATGAACACGGGGATAAAAGCCCTTAAGCAAATACTGATCAACCGTGCGGGAAACATGCGCAGTTCTTAGCTCGTTAATACTCAAAGGAAGCAGGCATAAAAGCGCGGTCCTGCCGGCGAGCGATTGCGTCACGGTTTCCATAAGTTCAAAATTCCTGCTTCCGGTGAGAATAAACTGGCCGCGCTTTCCGGTCTTGTCGACGATCCCCTGGATATAAGACAACAATTCGGGAACACGCTGAATTTCATCCAGAATAAACCCTTCCTCGTTCCGGGCGAGAAACCCCCGGGGATCGGCTTGGACAATTTCACGGGTATCAGGCTCCTCAAGATTGTAATACCGATACCTGGGGAAATATTTCTTGACCAGGGTGGTCTTGCCGGACTGACGGGGGCCGGTCACCGTGACAACCGGATATTGCCGGGCACTGGCCTTTAATTCAACGCCTAATTCGCGTTTGATCAGCATGGCCAAAGCATAACATATAATTGCGTAAATTTAAAGTTAAAGTTTAAATATTCTCAGAATAGATTATCTGGCCCCTGCTGATTCATCCACGAAATAAACTGCATTTCATGGATGAATCAAAACGCAGGGGTGTTTTCCTGCGCTATAGACGCAGGAAAACACAAACAAAAACCCCTGCCACACATTTGACTGTGCAGCAGGGGTTCTGTCAAAACAACGACAACGAAACTTCTAAAAAATTAGAAGTTCACGTTACCATGGACGATCGCCTGCGTGGCCACGTCATTATTGGCCGACGTAAACAGATCACCCGGTATAAACCACCCGAAATTAGCACCGAACTGAACATCTTCGGTGTAATCATAGGTGATGGTGGCATCGACTTCGTTACCGATCTCTTTCTCATCAACAACAACACCCATGGCTGTTGTTGCCGTACCATCCGGCTGGACAAGGGTAAGCGTCGTATTGGCCCCGTTTCCGCTAAGCCCTTTGTCTAACCGCAGGTTGGTCCAGGTCACTTTGGTGGTCACATCTTCAATCGGGTTCACTTGAGCGGACAACGCGTGGATATGGGCGTTGCTTAAGTTAAACAACGTATTGTAGATGGTCCCGCTACCCTGGTTTTCGAACATCGGATCCCAGGCGGTGTACTTGTTTCTGGAAGCCTCTTGTCTAGAAGCTTGGTCTCCCGGGTTACTGTCACCGGAAACATACGTATAAACATACTGAAGCAACGGTTTATACTCTTCCAGCACAGGCACCTGGTAGCTGGCGATGAATTGCGCAGCCATGGCTTCACGTTGCTGGTTATTATCCGCGCTGCTGGAAGCCAGGGTTGAGGCAACATAATTACCTCTCTGCCAGGCCAATTCGGCCTGCACGTTCAACCCTTCAATCGGGTTGGTGCTGGCCCTTAACCCAGGCACGTACACCGTGTCTGATTTGGCATCGGAGGCACCGATGCTTACACTCTTATCGACCCTGGCGAAGAAGTACGCCTCGACCTGCGTCTTCATGCTGTCACCGACTTCATACGTGGCGTTGGCGCCATAGAGGTCGACGTCATCACGGTTATCAACGATCAATGTGTTGATATTGGAATCGACCTTGGACGCGAATACCTCCAATGTGAGCGGCTCGTAATCAAAGATGAGCCGGACGGCATCCAGCGCCGTCTGCTTCGTCAGGTCTTCGGCGATGGTATTAATCCCGGAATCTGTCGGAGCAGTGTTGTTGCTACCGGACGAATCCAGGATGAAGCTGTTGCCGTAATGGAACGCCTGGCGGCCCGCCACCACGGTCAAGGGAGAATAAAGCATTTCCCTTAAAGTAACATAAGCCAGGTGGATATCGACCGCGGAATCAGCTACGACCGGGTCCTTCTGGGTCCATACCCTTTCGTTGATCAAATGGACGGTCGCGGAGACATTGTCCGTGAGGTCCGAATCGATCGTAAGCATGGTCTGGGTGATGAACAGGTTCTGGTTTTCATCCCCGACGGGATTAAGACCAAGGTCGAAACTGTTGCGCAGAAGCCATGTGGTATCGATGCTCCCGCCGACCTTGACGTTTTGCACACTAGCCATTGCCGGCATGGCCACGAACGCGACCAAAACCAGGGCTAATAGTATTGTTTTTCTCATTTTTTCCTCCAAAAGGTTAATCTAAAAACCATGAGCCGGATATTCCGGCCCATCTCTTCTATATAATTATATAGCCAGGCCTGCGCCTGGGCATTAATCAGTCCAATAGACCAGATTTTCGATGACCCCCGACCTTAAATTAGGTTCTCCACCTCCTTCCGCGGTCAAATTAAGATCATCACTGGGTTAAGTTGTGTTTCATCCGCCATAAGCGCAGACGGATGAAACGGGTTCATTCTTACACAGTGGTATACCTCTGTCAATTATTTTTCCAAAAAATTTCGGAGGGCGTTTTGGGAACGGGTTCAAGAAGCGTTATTGCCTGAAGAGCTTGTTCATCCCGGTGGTGAGACACCCTGCCAGGAAAGTAACCGCGAGGATGACCCCCCAGTCTGTCTTCCCTAAAGAAACGGTGCCGAAGACTTTCTGCAGAGGCGGGAGATAAATAACGCACAGCTGTAAAGCCAGGGAACCGGCCAAAGCGAACACCAGCCAGCGGTTAGAAAAAAGGCCTATGCGATATTGGGAGCGGATCATTTGGACCCTGACGAGCTGCATCACGACCAGTGTCGTAAGGGCCATGGTCTGGGCCAGCGGGACGCTTTGCCGCAGGCCGAAATGGCAGGCGGTCAGGGCGCCCGCGGCGATGGCCAGACTGACCAGGGAAAGCTGCGAGGCGAAGCGGAGAGAAAGGATCGGCTCCGACAGCTTCCGGGGGGCGCGGTCCATCGCGCCGGGAGCAAGCGGGTCCAGCCCTAACGCGATGGCCGGGAACCCGTCGGTCACCAGGTTCATCCACAAAAGCTGGACGGCGGAGAGCGAAACAAAAGCATTCCCTTCCCGGTCCGTGAACCCCAGAATCATCCCGATAAAGATGACCAGGAGTTCCGCGATATTGGAAGAGAGGAGATAATTAACGAACTTGATAATGTTGTCATAAATGCCCCGGCCCTCCTCGACCGCGCTCACGATCGAGGCGAAATTATCGTCCGTGATGACCATGTCCGAGGCCTCTTTGGTGACGTCCGTGCCCGTGATCCCCATCGCGATGCCGATATCGGCTTCCTTGACGGCGGGGGCGTCGTTGACCCCGTCTCCGGTCATGGCCACGATCTCCCCCGCCGCTTTCCACGCCCGCACGATCTTCAGTTTATGCTCCGCCGACACGCGGGAATAGACGACGATCTTCCTCACGTTATCTTTTAAACTCTCCTCGCTCATGCGGTCGAGCTCTTGTCCGTCGACGGCCATCTCCGCGCGGTCCATCAACCCGAGCTCCCGGGCGACGGCGACCGCTGTTTCTTTATGGTCCCCGGTGATCATCACGGTGCGGATCCCCGCCCGCCGGCAAAGTTCAATCGATTTTTTCGCCTCGGGACGCGGCGGGTCCGACATGGCGATAAGCCCGGCGAAGGTCAACCCGTTTTCCGCGGACTCATCCAGGGGGCTGTCCCGGCCCAGTTCCCGCCAGGCGAGCGCCAGGACCCTTAAGGCCTGGCCGGCTAATTTCCCGTTGGCCGACAACACCTCATTTTTTTGCCGCGCGTCGAGGGAGATTCTTTCCCCGTTAATAAAGATGGCTGCGCAACGGTCCAGGATGATGTCCGGGGCCCCTTTGACAAAAAGGACCTTCCCTCCCCCATCAGGGGACCCCTCAGGGGACCCCTCCGGGGACCGTCTGGCGACACTCATGCGTTTGCGCTCGGAATCGAACGGGACCTCCCCGGAAAAAGGATACCGCGCCTCCAGGGCTTCTTTCTTGAGACCGGCCTTCGCCGCCGCAACGATCAAAGCGCCCTCCGTCGGGTCCCCGACGATCCGCCAGGCGCCGTCCGACTCGCCCAGCCGCGCGCTGTTGCATAAAACAGAAATCTTTAAAGCCATCATCAATTCCGGATGTTCTTCCGGGGTCAGGACCTTCCCGTCCTGTTCAAACCCGCCTTGAGGGGAATACCCCACACCCGAGACATCCACAAATTTTTCATTGACCCAGACAGACCTCACCGTCATTTCATTTTGAGTCAACGTCCCCGTCTTGTCCGTGCAGATCACCGAGGCACAGCCCAGGGTCTCCACCGACGGCAGCCGGCGGACCAGGGCGTTGCGTTTGGCCATCCGGCGGACACCCAGCGCCAGGGCGACGGTCACGATCGCGGGCAGTCCCTCGGGGATGGCCGCCACCGCGAGGCTCAAGGCGGTCAAAAGGACGTTGATAAACCCCATCCCCCTGCCTAACCCTAAAACAAATACGACCGCCACAATCCCCAGGCAAAACAGGACAAGCCGGCGCCCCAACCCTTCCAAACGGATTTGCAAAGGCGTTTTTTCTTCGGCACCTTCCCGGAGCAAGGAAGCGATCTTCCCCAGTTCCGTCTCAAGCCCGGTCTGCGTGGCGACCATCCGGCCCTTGCCGCTGACCACCACCGTCCCCAGAAACGCCATATTCTTTTTGTCCCCCAGCGGAAGGTCTTCGGCCGCCATCGCCGCGGTGGTTTTATGGACAGGCAGCGACTCCCCCGTCAGCGCCGCTTCCTGGGTGGACAGCATGACCGAATAAACCACTCTGCCGTCGGCGGGGATCCGGTCGCCCGCCTCCAGGACAACGATGTCTCCCGGCACAACACAGCTTGAATCCACCATCTGCGAGACGCCGTCGCGGATGACCTTGCACTTCGGGCTTGATAACTTTTTTAAGGCGGCGAGGGAACGTTCGGCCCGGTATTCCTGGACGAACCCCAGGACGGCGTTGAGGACCACGATGACCGTGATCGCCCAGGCGTCGATCCATTCCCCCAATATCCCGGCGATCAACGCGGCCCCGATAAGGATCCAGACGATCAGGCTGGAAAACTGCGAGAGAAAAATTTTGACCGGGCTGACCCTCTTTGGTTCCGGCAACCGGTTGAACCCGTATTCTTCCAGACGTTTCTGGACTTCAAGGGCGTTGAGCCCTTCCTTAAGGTCGGTGTGCAATTCCGCAGCGATATCTTGCGCGGCAACATTCCACCATTTCCTGGTTTTTTTTTCTATCATCATTGTTTGCGTCTCATCCCCCAATCGCCCTTCCAGATGACGTAGACCGCCGGAAGGACGACCAGGGTCAGGACCATGGAAGAGGTCAGCCCTCCCATGACCGGTGCGGCAATCCTCTTCATCACGTCCGCCCCGGTCCCTGTGCTCCACATGACCGGGACGAGGCCGAAGATATTGGCCGCCACCGTCATCAGGATCGGCCGGATCCGCGGCGCCGCCCCTTCCCGGACGGCATGACAGAGGTCCTCCAGGGAAGTCATTTTCTGTTCTTTTTTCCTGCGCTCATAAACCTCGTCGAGATACGTCAGCATGACGGACCCCGTTTCCACCGCGATGCCCAAAAGGGCGATGAACCCCACCCAGACGGCGATGGACATGTTGTACCCCAATAAAAGCACGGACCAGATCCCGCCCACCAGGGCGAAGGGGACGGAAAGCATGATGATCATCGTCTCGGTCACGGATCGGAACGTGAAAAAGTACAGGACAAAGATGATTGCGAGCGTCAGGGGCACGAATATTTTCAGCCTTTCCCGGACGCGCTCCATGAATTCATACTGCCCGCTCCACACCAGGGAGTACCCGGTGGGGAGGTTGAGCTTTTCCCGGACGACCCGCTTGGCCTCGGTGACGTAACCGCCCACGTCCCTGCCGGCCATATCGACGTAGACGTATCCCGAGAGGAGGCCGTTCTCGTCCCTGATCATGGACGGGCCGGAACGCACTTCGATGTCCGCGACCTGCGCCAGCGGGACCTGGGCTCCGGACGGGGTGGCGACCAGGACCCGTTTGAGCGCGTCGATATTCTCCCGGAACGCGCGGGCATAGCGGACGTTGACGGGGTACCGCTGGCGGCCTTCGACAGTCGTTGTGATATTCTCGCCGCCGATCGCCGACATGATGACCATCTGCACGTCCGCGACGGACAAGCCATAACGGCCCAATTCTTTTCTCTTTAAATCAAAATCCACGAAATAACCCCCGCCGATCCGTTCGGCATAAACGCTCCTGGTCCCAGGGATATCTTTGAGGATGCTCTCCAGATGGGTCCCCAGCCCTTCGATCCGGTTGATATCACCGCCGTAGATCTTGATGCCGATGGGCGTGCGCACGCCCGTCGTCAGCATGTCGGTACGCGCCTTGATCGGCATGGTCCAGGCATTGGTCACGCCGGCAAACTGAAGTTTTTGGTCCATCTCCCTGATCAGCTGCTCATAGGAGAGCCGTTCCGGCCACACAACCCGCAGCGGCGCTTTCAAAAACCCCGGCAGGCCGGAATGCCAGCGGCGGAGGAAACGCCAGTCCGCTTCGGGTTTGAGGACGACTGTTGTCTCGATCATCGAAAACGGGGCCGGGTCCGTCGAGGTATCCGCCCGGCCGGACTTTCCGAACACCCGTTCCACCTCCGGGAACGTCTTAAGGATCTTGTCCTGCGCCTGGATCAGTTTGCCCGCTTCGGTCACCGACAGGCCGGGCAAGGTCGTCGGCATATACAGGATGGTCCCTTCATTGAGCGGAGGCATAAACTCGGAACCTATCTTGAAAAACGCGGGGACCGTCAGGAGAACAACGGCGACGGCGGCCAGGACGATCCGTTTCCGGCACCGGATGGACCAGTCCACGACCGCGGTATAATGTTGCACAAGGAAACGGCTGACGGGATGATTCTCCGCGGAGGGGATCTTCCCTTTCAGGAACGTCATGACCAGCGCCGGGACAAGAGTAATGGCCAAGACGGCCGAGAAAAGAATCGCGAAATTTTTTGTAAACGCGAGCGGCTTGAAGAGCCGCCCTTCCTGGGCCTCGAGGGTAAACACGGGCATGAAGGCCACCGCGATCACGACCAGCGAAGCAAAAATCGTCGGCCCCACTTCCTTCATGGATTCGATGAGGACCTCTTCCCTCGTGCCTTTCCTCAAGCCCCTGGACCATTCATCCAGCCGCTTATGCGCGTTCTCGACGATGATAATCGAGGCGTCCACCATATCGCCGATGGCGATCACGATGCCGCCCAGCGACATGATGTTGGAAGTGAGTTTCATGCCCAAAAGGGGGATGAAGGCGATCAGGATGCCGATCGGGAGCGCGATCACGGGGATCATCGTCGAGGGGACGTGCAGCAGGAAAAATCCGATCATCAAACACACAATGATCAATTCTTCAACCAGGGTCTCCTGCACCGTGCCGACCGCCTCCTTGATCAGTTGGGAACGGTCGTACGTGACTTCGATCTTCACCCCTTGCGGAAAGGCCGGTTCAATTTCCTTCAACCTTTCTTTAACGCGTTCAATGACCTTCAGGGCGTTCTCCTTATAACGCATGATCACGATGCCCCCGACCACGTCCCCGCGGCCGTCCAGGTCGGCCACCCCGCGGCGGATGTCCGGCCCCAGCCCGACTTGCGCGACATTCTTCACGAGGATCGGCACGCCCTTGTCATCCGTCTGTACGACAATGTCCTCGATGTCTTTAACGGATTTGACGTAGCCTCTCCCGCGCACCATATATTCCGCCCCGCTGAATTCCAGGAGTCTCCCGCCGACTTCGACATTGCCGCTCCGGACGGCGTCAACGACCCTGCCGACCGGGATGTGATAGGCCAGAAGCTTGTTGGGATCGACGGTGACCTGATACTGTTTTCCGAAACCGCCGATGCCGGCGACCTCGGCAACGCCGGGCACGGATTGCAACTGATAACGCAAAAACCAGTCCTGGAAAGACCGCAACTCCTGCAAGTCCCGTTGGCCGGTTTCATCCACCAGGGCGTACTGGAAGACCCAGCCCACCCCCGTCGCGTCGGGGCCGATCTCGGTCTGCACGCCTTCCGGCAACCGGGGGAGGATCTTGCTCAAATATTCCAGCGTGCGGCTCCTGGCCCAGTAAATATCCGTCCCTTCCTGAAAAATAATGTAGACGTAAGAAAACCCGAAATCCGAAAAGCCGCGGATGGCCTTGACCCTGGGCGCGCCGAGCAAGGCCGTGATAATCGGGTAAGTGACCTGGTCCTCGATGATGTCCGGGCTGCGGTCCCAGCGGGAATAGACGATGACCTGGGTATCGGAGAGATCAGGGATGGCGTCCACGGGCACCTGCCGCATGCTGTAATAACCCCCGAGGGTGACCATCCCGACCAGAAGGAAAACGAGGAAAGGATTTTTCGCGCTAAACTCGATGATTTTTCCTACCATGACTCTCCTGTGTTAAATTCGATCAACCCGGATCCTCCTTTTCTTTCTGCGGGATGACGATGGTTTGGTCCAGGTAGCCGCCCCCCTTGCTGGTCGCCCTGACGCGGACCGTGTCCCCGGCGGCGGCCTCGAGGGGAAAATCCTCTGTCAAACCATCGTGTGTTGCCTGCCGGACGACCGTTATCCGGCCCAACTCCCGGCCGTTCTTGTAAACCACCAGTTGGCGGATACCGTCTTGCCGCAAGTTCTTCGCCAGGTGGGCCACCTCGATGTGCAACGTGGCCGTCGGGGCATCATAGCTTAATTTTACCTCGCTCGGCGGATGGGCGGCCACGGGCCGCGGACAAAAGATCAATAATACCAGCAAAACGATAAGTGTCCGCTGTTTCATGGAGCCCCACGGGTCTCTAAAGCCCGTGGTACCTGGTTTACCCCGACTCGTAAGATATGGCAAAATTCTCTTTTCATTTGCCTTTCCTAAACATGAAGCAGACAAATGAAAAGACAATTTCGCCATACTCGTCGGGGTTATCCGCCGACATGCTGTGGGGGCGGAATCCACCTGTTCGATATTCCTCCCTTCAAGGAAATATCGAACAGCGCCACGGTTTTTTACCACATTCATCCACGGTTTAAAAAACCGTGGCATTCTGCGAAGGCGGATAATCATATCATGCCCTCCCCTTCTTCATTTCAAAATCCCATTTCCATATGGCATAGATGACCGGATAAACCAGCAATTCCAGGATAAATGACGAAGACAGGCCCCCCACCATGGGCGCGGCAATACGTTTCATCAGGTCGGAGCCGGTCCCCGTTGCCCACATAATGGGGAGCAGGCCCATGAACGCCGCCATGACGGTCATCAATTTTGGGCGCACCCGCTTGACGGCCCCGTTGACGATGGCTTCTTCCAGGTCCTGTTCCGTTTTCATCTTGCCTTTGCGGACCGCTTCCAGGTAAGCCATGTCCAGAAAAAGCAGCATAAAAATACCCGTTTCCGCGTCCAGCCCCATGAGCGCGATCATCCCCACCCAGACAGCGATGGAAATGTTATAACCCAATGCCCACAGCAGCCACACCGCGCCGATCAAAGAAAACGGGACCGCCAGCAAGACGATCCCCGTTTTGACCAGTGATTTGGTATTCATATACAAGAGCATGCAAATGATAAAAATGGTCAAAGGCAAGACGACTTTGAGCCGCTCCTTGACCCGTAACATATTTTCATATTGTCCGCTCCAGACAAGCGCGTAGCCCTGCGGCATCTTCAACTCTTGGGCGACGGCTTTCTTGGCCGCTTCGACATAACGGCCGATATCGTCGGTGGCCATATCCACATAAACATACCCCGCTAAAAGTCCGTTTTCATTACGGATCATGGCCGGCCCCGAACGCAGGACAATATCGGCGATCTGCGCCATAGGGATATGCTGGCCGGAAGGGGTCGGGACCAGCACCCGTTTAAGTTTTTCCACATCGTCCCGCAGTTCCCGCGGATAACGCACGTTCACCGGATACCGTTCCCGGCCTTCGATGGTCGTGGTCACATTCTCACCGCCGATGGCCGACAAGACCACCATCTGCGCGTCTTGAACCGAAAGTCCATAACGCGCCAACTCTTCGCGCTTTAGATCAAAATCAAGAAAATATCCCCCGGCGGCGCGTTCGGCAAAAACACTTCGGGTGCCGGGGATGTCCTTGAGGACCATCTCCAGCCGGGTCCCCAACGCCTCGATCTTTTCAAGGTCCGAGCCTAGAATTTTGATCCCCAGGGGCGTGCGTACGCCCGTGGACAACATATCGAGGCGGTTCTTGATGGGCATGGTCCAGGCGTTGGTCGTCCCCGGGATCTTCAGGGCCGCGTCCATTTGATTGACCAAATCCTCGTGGGAAATATGGTCGGGCCAGAACACGCGCAAAGGCACCTTGACAAGATCCGGCATCCCGGAATACCAGCGTTTGATCTTTGGCCACTCGCTTTCCGGTTTTAAGGTCACCACCGTTTCCATCATGGAAAAAGGGGCCGGGTCGGTCGAACTTTCCATACGTCCGGCCTTGCCGAAAACGCTCTCCACTTCGGGGAAACTTTTTAAGACCCGGTCCTGGGTCTGCATGAGATTCTGGACTTGTGTGACGGAAATGCCGGGTAACGTCGTCGGCATGTAGAGGACCGACCCCTCCCACAAAGGCGGCATGAATTCCGATCCCAGTTTTAAATAGACCGGGATCGTAGTGAGGACCAGGATCAAAGCCATGACAATGGTCCCCTTGCGATGTTTGAGGACAAAACGGCAAGCGGGTTCATAAATACGAAAAAGGATTTTACTGACGGGGTGCTTCTCCTCCGGGTAATAATTTCCGACGAGAAGAGTCGTGGCCGCTTTCGATGCCCATGGCCATTGGAATCTGAACGGCTCCATACGGACAAAAAGCATGCGGATGGCCGGGTCCAGAGTAACGGCAAGGACCGCGGCGATCGCCATCGCCAGGTTTTTCGCCCACGCCAGGGGTCTAAAAAGCCGGCCCTCCTGATCAATCAAAGTAAAAATCGGCATAAAGGCGACGGCGAGCACCAGAAGCGAAAAAAAGACCGAAGGCCCGATTTCCTTGATGGCCTTGAGTAAAATGGCGCGGTAGTCGCCCTGGCGCCCCCCCTCGACCCATTGCTCCAGACGTTTATAGGCATTTTCCACTTCCACAATAGCGCCGTCCACCAGGACGCCGATCGAAATGGCAATGCCCGAAAGCGACATGAGGTTCGAGGTCAATCCCAACCCGTAAAAGGGGATAAAAGAAAGCAGGACGGCGACGGGGATCGTCACGATAGGGACAAAGGCGGAAGGGAAATGCCAGAGGAAAATAATAATCACGATGCTCACAATGATCATTTCCTCGACCAGCTGGTGTTTCAGGGTCTCGATCGCCCTTAAGATCAATTCCGAACGGTCGTAGGTAACTTTAATTTCCACCCCTTCCGGCAGAGTGGGTTCAACCTCCTTCAATCTGGCCTTGACGCGGTTGATGACGCTAAGGGCGTTTTCGCCGAAACGCATGATGACCGTCCCGCCGACCACATCCCCTCCGCCGTCGAGATCGGCCAGCCCGCGGCGGATCTCCGGCCCTGTGGCGACCGTGGCCAGGTTCCTGACCAGCAGGGGTGTCCCGTTTTTATCCGTCGCGACGACGATTTCCTCCAGGTCCTCGATGGATTTGGCATAACCGTGTCCGCGGACCATGTACTCCGCGCCGGAAAATTCCAGAAGCCGTCCCCCCACTTCCTGGTTTCCATTACGGACCGCGTCGATGACTGTTGTGATCGGGATGTTGTAAGCCAGCAGGCGGTTGGGGTCCACGGTGATCTGGTACTGCTTGACAAAACCGCCGATGGAAGCGACTTCCGCCACACCGGGCACGCTTTGCAAATGATAACGCAGGTACCAGTCCTGGAAACTCCGTAATTCCTGCAAAGAATTCTTCCCGGACTTATCGACCAAGGCGTATTGAAAAACCCACCCCACGCCCGTGGCGTCCGGTCCCAGTTCGGTCTTGACGCCTTCCGGTAAACGGGGGATGATCTTGCTGAGATATTCGAGCGTCCGGCTCCTCGCCCAGTAGATATCCGTTCCGTCCTTGAAGATCACATAGACGTAAGAGAAACCAAAGTCGGAGAAACCCCGGATCGCCTTGACGTTGGGCGCGCCGAGCATCGCGGTGACGATAGGGTAGGTGACCTGGTCTTCGATGATATCGGGGCTGCGGTCCCACCGGGAATAAATGATCACCTGCGTGTCGGAAAGGTCGGGGATAGCGTCCAGAGGGATATTTTTTAATGACCACACGGCCGCGGCCATGGCCGCCATGACAAAGGTCAGGACAATGAACTTGTTGCGGGCCGAGAATCCAATGATCTTTTCGACAAGCCCCTCTTTGTGCGGTCCGAAGGAGGAGGAGGACGCCTGCGGGGGATCTGCCTGCCCCGGCTCGGCGGCGCGCCGCGGGTCATTGTCCATGCTGATGCCCCCCTCCAGGCTCTGACATCCCTTCCAGCGCGGCCTTAAGACGGCTCTCCGAATCGATCAGGAAATTACCACTGGTAACGACAACCTCTCCTTCCTGGACGCCGCTTTTCAGTTCATAATAACCGTCCGCTTTGGCTCCTACCGTAATGTCTCTTGGTTCAAAAATTCCCTGCCCCTTGTCGACAAAAACGATCTTTTTCGTCCCGGTATCGAAAACAGCCCCTTCAGGGATGCCCGGCGTTTCCCCCAAGTCGACGTCGACGGACACATTGACATACATATCCGGCTTCAACCGGCCTTGCGGATCTTTGAGCTGGGCGCGGACCCGTGTCGTACGCGTGGCCTGGTCAACCATCGAATCCACCGCGCGGATCGTCCCCTGAAACGTTTCATTGGACAAAGACGGGACCTCGGCCCTGATTTCCTGCCCCACCCGGATCAGCGGCAGTTCATATTCATACACCGGCGCGTACACCCAGACCGGCTCGCCGGGAGTCGTGAACAGCAGACTGTGTTCGGCCTCTTTCCAGGCGGCGATCTCGGAGATAAGCTCATCGTTGAGACCCATGTGCCGGAGGCGCACCCGCGTGGATTCGACGAGCCGCCGCGACTGCTCGACAATTTCCGGGATGTCGCTTTGTTTGGCCCGCTCAAAAGCCTGGATCGCCTGGATATACTCCGCCTGGGCTTGATAGAGTTCCGGGTCATGGGCGATCGTCCCGACGGTACGGACCGTTTTGAGCAACTTCTTCTTTTCCACCGTCGCCGTTTTAACACCGATCAATTGTTGTTTCTGGGGGCTCAACATGACCTGCGCGTACCCCTGCGGAGTTTGCGCGCCTTGCGCCGCTGTTTCTTCTTCATAAACCGGGACCAGATCCATGCCCATTGGTGATTTTCCCGGTTTATCCGCTTTGTAGCCCGGGACCATGGGGTCGGTCCAAAAAAGAATTTTCTTTTCATTCTCCCCACGGGGAATGCCGGCCACGTGCGTGCCGCAGATCGGGCAGGTCACCTTCTCGCCTTCTTTGGCCAGAACCATCATCGGACACGGTTTGCCGTCATGAGCTTTATGGCAATTATGCATAATGCAGATATCGCGCAGGTGCTTGTCGACTTGCAGGGCCTCCGGCATCTCCGGCGTGATTTCTTTTTTGACTAAAGTCATATTGCAAATCGGGCAGGTACCGGGACGGTCGCTCGTGTACGTGGGGTGCATCGGGCAGTAATAGACGTCCCGCGCGCGTGCCGGTCCCCCCGCCATCCCTGATTTCCCCGCCATGATCACGGCGCCTCCCGCGACGAGAAGTACGATCACACCAAGGACAAGAAATTTCTTTTGGATCCGCATAAGATATCCCTCCTATTTTCCAATATCAACTCCAACCGCGCGTTCGATAGCCGCGAAATTCTTCAGGGCATCGGCTAACGCCTGATAATAAGCGATCTTCGCGTTACGGTAAACTTCTTCGCTGTCCAGAAAATTAAGGACGTCCGTCCGGCCCGCTTCATAGCCGGCCTGGTCCGAAGAAAAAGCCAGTTTGGCCTGCGGGATCAGGGCGTTCTCGTAAAGCTCAACCACCTGTCGGCCCGCCGTAAAACGGTAATACGCGTTTTTGATTTCGTATTCGGCAAGGTTTTCGGCCTGGTGAAAGTTTGCCTCGCTCGCGTTGAGGTCCCGTTTCGCCTCGAGGACCGCCGGGATGATCCTGTTCTGCCATAACGGCAAGGTAACTTTAAGCGGGACCATCCACGCGTCGCGGCCGTCCTCGGGCTCCGTAGTCATGCCGCCGCCGATGCGCGTGTACTGAAACCCGACGGAGATATCCGGCAGATATTCATATTTCGCCAAGGCATGGGCGTGCTCCTGCCTGCCGCGCATGGCCGCCGCCTCCAGAAGTTCCGGACGGTTTTCCCCGGCTTGTTGCAGCAGTTGCTCCAGCGATAATTCCAGCCTGGGCAATGCCGGCGGGACGACTTCGGCGAGCGGTTGCGAAGGCCCGCGGGCAAGGAGCGCGTTAAGGAAGGCGGCCAGTGTCTGGCGTTGTTGGCGCAAGACAAAAAGCTGCTGGAGCGTTTCAGAGACCTTCGCCTGCGCCTTGGCCACGTCGCGCTGCTCTCCCTGCCGGCTCGCGTAACGGGACTCGGCGATAGCCTCAAACTTTTTTAAAAGGTCCAGGATCTCCTCGACGGCCTCGATGGTCGCGTCCACCGCGTAAAGGTCATAATACGTCTGCGACACGTTCAGGACAAGTTCGCGTTCCACCTGCTTGAGCCGGGCCGATGCCGCGTCGACCTCGGCAAGGGCGACCTTTCTTCTCTCCAGCAGTTTCCCCGGGAAGGGGATCATCTGCTCGAACTCATACACATCTTTTTGCGGCCCCAGAGGGGTTTCCAGCATAGGCCCCATCACGGCATACCCCGCCGTCGGGTCGGGAAGGGCGGAAGATTGCGGGACGCGGTGTCTGGCGGCCTGCAGTTCTTCGCGCGCCGCCTCAAGCCCGCGGTTATTCGCCAGGGCCTCTTGAAAAAGTCCCTCCAGCGAGACGGAAGGCGCGGCATTTTCTTGCGCGCCCAAAGACGCGGATGAAAAGAAAACCCAAAAGAGACACGAGGGAATGACTGTTGAAAGTCCAACCACCCGTTTTCTGTTCACGGCGACCTCTTTCTTAAACGGTACCATTATATCCCTCCATATTACATTTGCATTTGTCTTGTTTTGTTATCGAATCTCATAAAATGAAAATTATAAATGCTCGCGATGCTCGCCCCGATCAACCATCCTAAAACAAAAATCTGGAAAAAGCCATAAGTCATTTCTCCAGCAGACATCTCTGTCCTCAAGATACTGGTCACGTCCAGCCCGTGGAGCAAACTGTTGAAAAAGGCGACCGCCGTCTCCCGGGACGTGAACAAGATCACGCTCACACAGCCCGCGTGCAGGAAGGCAAACGTCAGCCCGACGGCCAATCCGAATTTTTTGACATTAATGACACCCATGATGTCCTCCCTTCTTATGATCGGCTCCCTCTTGATCATCCCCATGACGATGTCCGCCGCCCATCATCATAAAATGGCAGGCAAACATCGCGAGAATGACGAGGAACACTGAATTATTCCCGCTTAAACCAAAGATCGGCGCGAGAAAGATCAACAACAAAGGTCCCAGACAACAGACGATCATCCACCATCCGTGATTTTTCATCGCACACCCTCCTTCACGATTTTAGGAATAAAAGCGGGCACGCGGGCCTTGTAATCCCGCCAGGCCTGCCCGAACTCGTGTTCTACATCTTTTTCCTCCCGCATGGCCAGGCGGTAATACGCGACCATTAAAACCGGCCACATCACAAGCGTTGGCAGCGACGGCCACTGGATCAGGAAGCCTGACGTGATCAAAAACAATCCGCTATATTGCGGATGCCGCACGCGCGCGTACACTCCTTCCGTAACAAGATGATTACCCTTGGCCGCGTGGATCAGGACCCAGCCGTTTTGCATCACATATAAACCGTAAAAGATCATCACATTGGTGACGACATGCAAGACGGTCATCGCCGTCTTCGAATCGGCCAGGCCCAAAAGGACCAGCCAAAGATGGCCGTGAGAATGGGAGAACGGGTTCAGGACGGGATAAGATTTCCCCAGCCAAGAGGAGAGCAGGTAAATCGTCAGGGGAAATCCGTACATTTCGGTGAATAGGGCCACGATAAAAGCGACGAAGGCCCCCATCGACCGCCATTCCACGGTCGTTTTGGGCTTGATAAAACTCAACGCGAAGAATGAAAAAAGGATGACGTTGAACGCGACCGCCGTCCACATCCCGTAGGCGTAATTTCCCAGGTCTTCACCGTGCATCTTCGCCTCCTTTACGGATGCCAGTATTTATACGTAACCGGCTATTGCTCCATCCCGATTATCCGTTGATCACGCGATAAATCAACAAAAAAGAACCAACCCCCAGGAAATATCCGATCAATACCGGCAGACTGACTTTCTTTAAATACCAGCCAAAACTGATCTTCTCCATACCCATCACGACAACGCCGGCGGCAGATCCGATGATCAGGATGCTTCCTCCCGTACCCACACTATAGGCAATCATTTCCCAGAGTTTCGAATCCGCCGGATATGAACTTAATGGATACATACCCATCGTCGCGGCCGTGAGAGGAACATTATCAATAATCGCGGATAAAAGCCCCAGGACAGTCGCAATAATATCTTTGTTATTAAAATAATGATCCATCCTTAAAGCCAGGCTTCCCAATATTCCCGCCGTTTCCAGGGCTGCCACAGCGAGGAGAATCCCCAGGAAAAACAAGACACTGGAGAAGTCCACCCGGGTTAAAATGCTGGGCACTTTTAAATGATCTCTCTTCTGATGATGGATGAGATCTGTTAAGACCCACATAATACCAAGCCCTAATAAAACCCCCATGAAAGGGGGGAGATTTGTTACCGCCCTAAAAATTGGAACAAATATAAGCGACCCCACGCCCAGAAAAAATACTCTCTTGGCCCCATGCTGCGCGGGGCTGTCCGTGCCATGAGATGGATCAGGGTATGCCCCCTGCTTGATGGAAAACGAAAGATATAATAAAGGGATAAACAGAAAAACTAAACTCGGGATAAAAAGAAGCTCCATCAATTTTCCTGTCGTCACTTGTCCCCCGATCCAAAGCATCATCGTCGTCACGTCGCCGATGGGACTCCAGGCACCGCCCGCGTTAGCGGCGATAATAACCATGCTCGCAAAAATCATACGATCATTTCTATCCGAAATTAACCGGCGCAGCAGGGAAACCATAACAATCGATGTCGTTAAATTGTCTAAAACTGAAGAAAGAAAAAACGTAATTATAGAAATCGCCCAAAGCAACTTACGTTTATCCCTGGTCCTTATGAAGCCTGTGATGATTTTAAATCCGCCGTGGGAGTCAATAAGTTCGACGATCGTCATGGCCCCCATCAAGAAAAATATGACTTGAGAAATCTCCCCCAAATGCTCGATCAGACGATGCAAA
>JACRHP010000022.1 GCA_016212005.1 Candidatus Omnitrophota bacterium
CCTGCAGCGTTAATTCCACCTCCCGGATTAATTCTTTAGCGCGGATTGGTTTGTTGAGAAACGTGTGAGCGCCGGCCTCGTAGCACTCAAGCAACGTATAACCGTCTTCGGCGACCGTCAGAAAGACAATTGCAATACTTTTTGTCCCTGGATTTCCTTTAAGAATCCGGCAGACTTCCAAACCGCTCAAATCCGGCAGAAAATAGTCCAGAACAATCACGTCCGGGAGCTTTTGCTTGGCCATCGCAATCCCTTGCCGGCTGTTTTCAACCGCCACCACCTCAAAATCAGCTTTGCGCAGGACGTTTTGAATAAACACCTTGTCCACCTCGTTATCCTCAATGACCAAGATAGAACCTCGGCATGATCCCTTCCTCTTTTTATCATTGAATTTGCTAAACAAACCAAACATAACATCCCCTTCGGTTCATCAATCTCCCTTGCAATGCTCATTTTATAATAAATATATCACCGTATTTATACGGTGTCAAGAAACGCCGGGGAGAAGGATAATAGACACCGTATGAATACGGCGACTATCACCATAAAGCTAGCAAAGCGCTTAAGGGAATTACGGAAAAAAAATGGATATACCCAAGAAAAGCTTGCGGAATTATCTGGAGTGGATTACAAACATATTCAGCTTCTGGAAAGCAAAAATCCACCAGCAGCGAAACTGGATACCATTGAGAAACTTGCCAAAGCCTTCAAAACAGATCCCTCAAAATTGTTAAAGTTTTAACGAACTCTCCACCTCCCATTTCCGCCGCCCCTCGGCGCAACTCACACTCTTCGATTGATCCTTGCCCTACACGATAGCCATCCACCGCCCGATTTTCTTCTTCAAGGCCGCCAACGGCGAGGCTACGATTGCTGCTCGCGGGCAAAAAATGAAATTGGTGAGGAGGAGGGAATTTTTGCCTGTAAAAAGTTGTTTGCGAAACAAAGTTATGTTACAGTATGAACCATACTCGGGCTGAAGCCCGAGGTTCCTTATAAGGAGTTTGCAAATGGCTGATCCCAAATTAGTTGAATATGTCAAAACTTCCTTGGCTCAGGGCAAACCGAAGGAAGAAATCTATAAAGAGCTTCTCGGGCAAGGCCAGACTATTGAAGTTATCCAAGAAAGTTTTAATGCGCTCACCACTGAAGAAGAAAAAGAAGACACGTCAAAGAGGACAATCCGAATAATTGTTACCATCGGCGCGGTACTTGTTGGAACCGGTATTTTCTCGTTTATCACGGCGAATTGGCAAGCAATAGCACGGCCGGTCAAAATCGGCATTATTCTCGTATCTATGCTGATTTCCTACGGTACGGGTTGGCACATGAAAGAAAAATCCAACTTGCTCAAAACAGGAGAAACACTTATTTTACTCGGCTCGATTATTTACGGCGCGGGGATATTTTTAGTGGCGCAAATGTTTAACATCAGAGCGAATTGGCCGGACGGATTTATCTTGTGGATGATTGGAGCTATCGCGGTGGCTTATGCCGTTGAGTCTTACCCGCTTCTCTATCTTGCAATCCCGCTTGGCATTATCGCATTAGTCGGCCACCCGTTCGGCATTTTTACCGGTTTCGGATGCAATTCGTTCCTTCTCACATCATCGTTTTTGCTTCTTGCCGCGACAACCATAACTTTTGTTACCGGATGGATTATTCGAAAAAAAATGCCACCGGAGCTTAAAGAATTCTATTAAACCATATGCTTGTTGATTTGTTACTCATCGTTCTATTGGGGCCCATTGGCATCATCATTGTCATTTTTCGCCATTTAGGCGGCAAGAAGAAAAAAACAAATCCCAAAGAAGACAAGGATTGGTATCTATCATTTGCGCTCTCCAAAGAAGACGCAGTTAGCCAGTTATTTTTCTTGCTTTCATTTTTCTTCCTCGGCGTTACCTTGCTTGCTTTCAACAGAGATTTTGGCGACCCATTATCGTGGCGCGCGATTCTTTTGATCACTTCAGCCGTCGGACTTATCGGCGCATATTATTTGAAAACAATTTATACTTTGGTTTTTAGCCTTGTCGGGCTGACGGGTTGGTGGGCTGCGCAAGCAGCGCAATGGATTGACGGCAAAGCCATAAAAACATCTGCGCTTTTTGCGGGCTTATCTTTTCTCGCCCTCCTTTTTTACTCGCTCGGACATCTGCACGAAAAAGAAATGAAGTATAAGCGCTTCGCGCTTGTATATCTGATGCTCGGAATTATTACCGTCACGGGGGCTTTGTTTTTCTTTTCAACAAAACCGGGGATTGGCATGATTGGGGAAATGACAAAAGGCGCGTCTTTCTTCAGCTCATGGCAACTGACATTATCCTTGTTTATTTTTCTTGTCTCTTTGGTTAGTGCCACTCTCTATTCTGCGGCACAAAAATTACTTTCTTTCTTCGAGCTTCTGACGGTTTTTGCCTTAACTTGTTTGTTCGGTATTGCAGCGCTGCTTCCCGAGCAAAGCATGTTCGTCCAAGCTGGACGATCTTACGATTTTTATTCAGGCGGCGAGCTTTCAAATACCGGTGTTTGCTGGGCTTTGGTCTATAACTTCGCTATTTTCTTTGAATTGCTGGGGTTGATTTTTTCTGGGTATGTACGCCGCGAAACTTGGCTCATTAACCTTGGCGCGTTGTTTCTATTCTTGCTCATTATCGTCAAATATTTCGATTGGTTCTTCACTTCTCTCGACAAGAGCATTTTTTTCATCGGTGCTGGCATTCTCCTCTTTGTCGTCGGTTGGTTTATGGAAAGGGGCCGGCGGTATATGATTTCAAATATCGAAGCCCGAAAGCAACAAATCCCGCAATAATATGCTGACGAAACAAACAAAATTTATATTAGCAATAGCGTTACAGGTGGTAATAATTTTCGCCATTATCATTTTTAAATTATCTGTGCTTGCCGGCGGCACAGATGTTCTACTAAAAATTGCACCTGTGGACCCGCGGGATTTGTTGCGCGGTGATTATGTCACTTTTCAGTACGATATTTCTAGCATTGATTCGCATTATGCCAACAGACAACAGATCAGAAACGGAGATGCGGTCTATGTTGTTTTGCGGCAAACCGGCAAATACTGGATGGTGCAAGGCGTTCAAAAGAATCAACCGACCGGGAGTGAATTGTTTATCAAGGGAAAGGTTGAGAGCGGCGGCCTGGAAAGTCAAACCGACCCGTTCTCATATCAACGCTTTGGTGACTCTCGCATTCATGTTATTTATGGAGTCGAGCAATACTTTATCCCCGAAGGAGAGGGCCGCAATTTTAGTTTTTGGAATAAAGAAGCCGCCGCTCGTGTCGCAGTTGACGATAATGGCAATGCAGCGCTTAAACAAATTTACGTTAACGATAAGCCTTGGCCGTAACTAAACAATAGCCATCCACCGCCCGATTTTCTTCTTCAAAGCCGCCTTGTAAATGAGGCTGGCCACGGCGGTGTCCTGGATGGCCAGTCCCGTTGAATCGAACACAGTCACTTCGCGTTCACTTGTCCTTCCCTTTTTCCTGCCAGCGACGATTTCGCCGAGGGTCGCGTGAATATCCTGGAGCTTAAACATTCCCCTGGTCACCGGCACGTTGATCTCGCCGCTGTGCGAGGCCTGGGCCAGATCATCAACGACCACTGTGGACATTCCCAGGATTTTTGGGTCAAGTTCCTGTTTGCCCGGGGCGTCGGCGCCGATGGCGTTGATGTGCGCGCCTTCTTTGATCCACGCGGTCCGAACAAGAGGACGACGTGAGGGTGTGGTCGTGACCACGATATCGGCTCCTTCGACGCATTCGCGGACGGTCGCGGCGGCCGTCATGGTCTCCCCCTTCTTGCTCATGTCACGGATAAACTTTTTAGCCAGCGCCGGCTGATGACCCCAGACGCGTACGCGCCGGACCTTAAAGATTTCACGAAGCCCCGCCAATTGCGTGCGCGCCTGCGCCCCGCAGCCGACCAGTGCCACAACACGCGAATTTTTTCGCGCCAGGAATTTCGCGGCCACCGCCCCACCCGCGCCGGTTCTCAAAGAAGTGGCCAGCGTCCCGTCCATGACCGCCAATGGAAAACCGGTTTTAGGGTCGCTGACAATAATAATCGCCATGACCGCCGGAAGCCCAAAGGCCGCGTTTTTGGGATGCGCGTTGACCCATTTGAGGGTGCAGAGATTAAATTTGCGCACGTAGGAAGGCATGGCGCGAAAGTCACCGGAAAACTCTTTGAGGTCCAAGTAGATTTTCGGCGGCATCCGCGCGCGGCCCAGGCCATATTCCCGGAAAGCCGTCTCGACCACCTTGATAGCGCCTTTGACATCAACAAGTTTAGCGACGTCTTTTCGGCCAAGGATTAAAGTTTTACGTTCAGGCATAGGGTGACTAAAAGTTATTCCAGGAGTTATTCATATTTTAATCCCGATGGCTGAAAAAATATCCCGCCAGGGCAATATGGTAACGTCCTTGATCTTTCGCCGCTGCGGGGCCTGGGATACGCAATACAAAACAGCTTTTGGGCAAATCTCTTTAAAAGAAAGCAAACCGCTCATCGCCTGCGCTTCGGGCTGCTGTGATGCCTTGATCTCAATGGCGTAAGTTTTTTTCGCGGGGGTCTCCACGATCAGGTCCACTTCGGCCTGGTTGGATGTCCGGTAAAAAGAAAACTCATAATCCAGTTCCTGGTAGGATGCCAGCCGCATGATCTCCAGGACGATAAAATGTTCGAAGATGCGGCCGTACTCATACGTTTTGGGCTGCAGCTCGACGCCGATGGTTTTTTGAAGAGCGCGCGCGACGCCGGTATCAAAAAAATAAAACTTGGGGTGCTGGATCAATCTTTTGCGCCTTGAGCGGGCGTAAGGGGCGAGAAAAAATCCGATCAGGGTGTCCTCCAGGATTTGAAAATACCCTTTGACCGTCTGATACGATACCCCGCATTCCCTGGCAATAGTGGAGTAATTGATGACCTGGCCGTTATTGTCCGCCGCCAAAGTCAGAAACCGCAAGAACCCGCCAAGGTTGCGGGTCAGAGCCTCGGCCTCGATTTCTTCCCTTAAATATGTCTCCACATAAGCCCGCAGCGTTCTCTGGGCGCCGGCGGCGCTTTCATCGAGATAAACGCTGGGCAGAGTCCCCAGGTTCAGAGCCTTGTGAAGTGAAAAGCCGCTGCCCAATTCCCTGGATGTCAACGGAAAAAGACGGCATGTCCAGGCGCGGCCAGCCAGAAGGTTGGCATGAGACCTTTTCAATTTCCGGGCGCTTGAACCGCTCAGGCAAAAATAAGGGGCTTGCGGCTTTTCAAGGATATGATGGATTTCATTGAGGAGCGCGGGAACCCGCTGGATCTCATCCACGATCACATGAGTCACTCCCGCGGGCCTGGCCGCCACCTCCTCCCGAAATAGATGAGGAGTGGCCGAGAAACGCTGGTATTCTTCAGATTTTAAAAGGTCATAATAAAGCGTCTGGGAAGAAGCGAACGTGGCCTGAAGCAGCGTACTTTTACCCGTCTGTCTTGGCCCAAAAAGGAAAAAGCTGTGGCGGCGGGGAAGCTGAATATCCCTCTCTATCATGGTTCTAATATACCATGTATTTTAGAGTAGTCAACAATATTTTACAACAATGCTTCTATCCACCAATTTGTTCCAGATTGGCAACTATATAATACTATCCACCAATCTGGAACATCTCAATTTTGGGTGTGGGTGGGTGCGTGGTGCGGATCCGGGTACGTAGTTCGGAATAACGGTCGGCGCGGGCCTGCCAGACGTTTCGCACGAACGCCGTTAATTCGGCGTCCGCGGCGCCGCGGCGTAACAGCGCGCGCAGGTCCGTCCCGTTGCCGGCGAACAGGCACGTGTAGAATTTGCCGTCGGCGGAGATGCGGGCGCGCGTGCAGGTGCCGCAGAATGGCTGGGTGACCGAGGAAATAAACCCGACTTCACCGCTGCCATCGGCAAATTCGTAGCGCGCGGCGACCTCGCCGAACTCTTTGGCCGCCAGCGGCCGCAGCGGAAAATGGCGGTTGATCAGCTGCATCAGCTCGGCGGAAGACACGACAGAGCTCCGGTCCCAATGATTGCAATTACCGACATCCATATATTCGATAAACCGTAAAACAGCCCCTTTGTCCTTAAAATACCTCACCAGATCCAGCACCCCGGCGTCATTGACTCCGCGCTGTACAACGGCGTTGACCTTGACCGCCGCGAATCCGAGCGCCGTGGCCCGGTCGATCCCCTCCAGGACGCCGGCCAGGTCTCCTTTGCCGCCATTCATCTTTGAAAAAATCCGCGGGTCAAGGGTGTCGACGCTGACGGTAATACGGTCAAGGCCCGCCTCTTGAAGACGGGCGGCGTGCGCGGAAAGCAACGAGCCGTTCGTTGTGAGCGCGAGGTCCTCTATTCCGGCAATCGCGCGCAGCTGGCCAACGAGCTCGACCAAATTCGGACGCAGCAAAGGCTCGCCCCCCGTTAAACGAATTTTAGTAACACCGAGCGCCACAAAAATTTTGGCAAGCCGGACGATCTCCTCAAACGTGATCCATTCCTCATTTTTAAGGAAGCTGTGGGAGTGACTGCCCTCCTTGTCGGGCATGCAATACGTGCAGCGGAAATTGCAGCGGTCGATGACCGAAATGCGCAAATCGCGCAGCGGCCTGTTAAGTGTGTCGTGAAGGGAATTCTTGATCATTGAATTGTCTACGTATCTCGTATCTCGTATTTCGTATCTCGCATAAGGAATACGAGCGACGAGATACAAACGACGAGCGACGATTACTCTGTTGTTACCGTCTTCACTTTGTCCAAAGCGCCCTTCATCGTGTGCCAGCAAAGGATCGCGCATTTGACGCGCGCCGGAAAATGCCAGATGCCGGAGAAGACGGACAATTTTCCCAGCACGTTGGGGTCTTTGTCCGGGTGCAGCTCGCCTTTGATGAGACGGTGGAACTGGTCAAATAAAACATCGGCCTCTTTAAGCGTTTTACCTTTGAGGCTCGTCGTCATCAAGGAAGCGGACGCTTTAGAGATCGCGCAGCCGTCGCCTTCAAAAGAAACGTCATCGATCACCCCAATGGGCTCCTGGACGCGCAGATAAATATGGAGGTGGTCGCCGCACAGCGGATTATACCCCTCCGCCGTGTGGGTCGCGCCGGGCATCTTGTGGAAATTTTTGGGATTTTTGTTATGCTCGATGATGACCTGCTGGTACAGTTCGCTACGGCTGTCCGGGATCATGAGAACACCTCCCTGACTTTGCGCAGGGCCTTGACCAGGGCGTCGATTTCCTCCGCGGTATTGTAAAACGTCAAAGACGCCCGCGAGGTCGCCGGCACGCCGAAATGTTTCATCACCGGCTGCGTACAGTGATGCCCGGTGCGAATGGCGACCCCTTCATCGTTGACCAGTGTTCCGATGTCATGGGCATGCGCGTTGGGCAAAACAAATGAAAGGATCGATACCTTTTCTTTGGCCGTGCCGATCAGTTTCAACCCCGGCACCGCGGACAGGGCCTTTGTCCCGTACTCCAGGAGCTTCTGTTCGTACCCTTCAATGGCGTTAAATCCGACGGAAAGTACGTAGTCGACCGCCGCGCCCAGGCCAATCACCCCGGCCACGTGCGGCGTGCCCGCTTCAAATTTATACGGCAGGGCCGCGTAGGTCGTTTTCTGGAAAGTAACGGAACTGATCATATCCCCCCCGCCGTGAAACGGCGGCATCGCATCCAAAAGTTGCGCTTTCCCGTAAAGAACGCCGGTTCCCGTCGGTCCGAACAATTTGTGTCCCGAAAAGGCCAAAAAGTCACAGTCCAGGTCCTGGACATCGATGGCCCGGTGGCTGACAGCCTGCGCCGCGTCCACCAGGACGAGCGCGCCGCGGCCGTGCGCGGCTTTGATCATCTTCTTGACCGGATTGACCGTGCCCAGTGAATTGGAAATGTAAACGATGGACAGTAGTCTGGTCTTCGCCGTTAAAAGCTTCTCAAATTCTTCGTAGCTCAGTTCACCTTGATCATTAAAGGGGATGACCTTAAGGACACACCCTTTTTCTTCGCAGAGCATCTGCCAGGGGACGATATTGGAGTGATGTTCCATCTCGGAGATGAGGATCTCGTCGCCGGATTTGAGGAAATGCCGGCCGTAGCTGTAAGCAACGAGGTTGATCGATTCCGTGGTCCCGCGGGTAAAAATGATCTCTTTGGAGCCGCGCGCGTTGAGAAATTGCTGGACTTTATCGCGCGCTCCTTCGTAGGCGGCGGTCGCCTTTTCGCTTAATTCGTGGATCCCGCGGTGGACATTCGAAGTGTACTCCTGGTAGTATCCGGCTACCGCCTCGATGACCGGCCGCGGTTTGAAGGTCGTGGCGGCGTTGTCGAAATAAACGAGCGGCTTGCCGTGGACTTTCACCCGCAGGTTGGGGAAATCTCTTCTGACCTTCCGGATATCGATTGTTTTCATCAGCGCCTTATCCCAGGGCCTCGATGGTCGGGGCCAGAAGCCGGCTGATTCTCCGGCGGATGGATTCGCCGGGGATCTTGCCGATCAGATCGTCCACGAACCCCTGTGTCAGGAGCCGGACGGCGTCCTTGCGGCTGATGCAGCGCGCCTGCAGATAAAAAAGCTCGTCTTCATCGAGCTGGCCGATCGTCGCCCCGTGCGTGCACTTGACGTCGTCGGCGAAGATCTCGAGCTGGGGTTTGGTGTCCACGCGGCAATCCTTGCCCAGCAGGAGGTTCTTGTTCAATTGATAGGAATTCGTCTTCTGCGCGGCCGGACGCACGAAGATCTTGCCGTTAAAGACCGCGCGCGCGGCGTCGTTGAGGACGCCTTTGTACAGCTGGTTGCTGGTCGCGTTGGGTACCCGGTGGTCGACCGAGGTGTGGTTATCAACGAGTTGTTCCTGATAAACGCTGTACAGGCCGTTTAAAATGGCGCTAGCCCCCTCGCCGTCGAGGACGATGTCGAGGTTATTGCGCGCGATCGCCCCGCCGGCCGCGAGCGAAAAACCGTCAAAGGTGGAATCCCTTTTTTGCCAGACGCGCGTTGTCCCCATGTGGAAGGCCTTGAGGCTCTCTTTCTGGGCTTTTGAATAATGCAGCGTCGCGTTTTCTCCGATGAGGATATCGGTCACGGGATCGGCGAAATAAATGCTCTCATCGTTTAACCCGGCGTGGGTTTCCAGCACCGTCGCCTCGCTGGATCTGTCCAGCCGGATAAACGTATGGGGGAAGGCGGCGATCTGTTCGCCGGCTGCCTGCGTGACGTGCACAACATGGATCACCTGGTCCGCGATGGTCTTATCCTTGATATGAATGTAAATCCCTTCCTGCGTGAGCGCCTTGTTCAGGGCCACAAACGCGGAATCTTTCTGCGGGTCATACCGCGCCCAGATTTCCTGCAGGGGCGCCGGATCATTCTCCACGGCATCCCGCAGCGGCAGGATCTCGACCCCTCCGGCGATCTTTCCAAAACTCGACAATTCTTTATCGAGCGCGCCGTTGACAAAAACGATGTTCAGATCTCCTTTGCTGACACAGCGATCGAGGATATCCTTGCGCTGCGCGGGGCTCAACGCGGATCTCGCGGCCGGTGCGTAGCGGTACGCCGTCAGGGGCGCGAGATTGGTGTACTTCCACTCTTCATCTTTGACCGTCGGGATCCCCAACTGCCGAAAACGCGCCAACCCCGCCTGGCGTGTCTGGCGCAGCCAGCCAGGCGACGTCTCTTTCGCGAGCGGCCCGGTTAACGCATCGAGCTGTTCCATAAAAATGCTGCTTCTTTCTGTCGGTGCGATCATAGTATTTATCACTTCTTAATCAACCAGTCGTAGCCTTTGTCCTCGACCTCGAGGGCGAGCTCCCTGCCCGAGGAACGCACGATCCGCCCGTCCACCAGGACGTGCACGAAATCAGGGATGATGTAGTTCAAAAGCCGCTGGTAGTGGGTGATCACCAGCGTAGCGTTGTTTTTGGTCTTTAATTTGTTGACGCCGTCGGCGACGATGCGCATCGAATCGATGTCGAGGCCGGAGTCCGTCTCATCGAGGACCGAAAAACGGGGGTTGAGGATCGCCATCTGCAGGATCTCGTTACGTTTTTTCTCGCCGCCGGAGAAATCGACGTTGACCGGACGGCCGATGAACTTCTCGTCCATGTCCAGCAGTTTCATTTTCTTGCGCAGATACGCGTCGAAATCGATCGGGTCCATCTCCTCGGCGCCGTGGTGCCGGCAAACGGCGTTGAAGGCCGAACGCAGAAACGACGACATCCCCACCCCCGGGATCTCCACCGGATACTGGAAGGCGAGGAAGAGCCCTTCGCGCGCGCGCGCTTCGGGTTCCAGGTCGAGGATATTGATCTTCTTGAAATTGACCTCGTAGAGGATCTCGCCCGCGGTCACCTCGTAATCGGGGTGCCCGGCGATCACCTTCGCCAGCGTGCTCTTGCCCGAGCCGTTGGGCCCCATGATCGCGTGCACCTCGCCAGTATTGACCGTCAGGTCGATCCCTTTGAGAATCTCCGTATCGTTAATTTTGACGTGCAGATTCTTGATTTCAAACATTGCGTAACCTTTCTATTAATTTAGTCGTCAGTCATCAGCTTTCAGTCTTCAGTCACATCCGACGACTGATGACTGAAGTCTGACGACTCTTTACCCGACGCTCCCCCCCAGCTTCATCTCCAGAAGCCGCACGGCCTCCACGGCAAATTCCATCGGCAGCTCCTTGAAGACCTCTTTGCAAAAACCGTTGATGATCAGCGAGACAGCCTCCTCCATGTCCAGCCCGCGGGACTTCAGATAAAACACCTGCTCGGCGCTGATCTTGGAAGTGGAGGCCTCGTGCTCCATGACCGCGGTGCTGTTTCTGACCTCAATATAGGGAAACGTGTTGGCGCTGCATTTGTTGCCGACGAGCATGGAATCGCACTGGGAGAAATTGCGCGCGCCGTCCGCCGAAGGGAGGATCTTGATCAGCCCGCGGTAATTATTGTTGGATTCATCGGTCGAGATCCCTTTGGAGACGACCGTGCTGCGCGTCTTTTTACCGATATGGATCATCTTCGTGCCGGTGTCGGCCTGCATCCGGTGATTGGTCAAAGCGACCGAATAAAATTCGCCGACGGATTCATCGCCCTGCAGGATACAGCTCGGGTATTTCCAGGTGATCGCGGCCCCAGCCTCGACCTGCGTCCAGGAGATCTTGGAACGCCGGCCCAGGCATTTGCCGCGCTTGGTCACGAAATTGTAGATCCCGCCGCGGCCTTCCTTGTCCCCGGAATACCAGTTCTGCACGGTGGAATATTTGATCTGGGCGTCGTCCAGAGCGATCAGCTCCACGACCGCCGCGTGCAATTGATTCTCGTCGCGCATCGGCGCGGTGCAGCCTTCCAGGTAACTGACATAGCTCCCCTCTTCGGCGACGATGAGCGTGCGCTCGAACTGTCCCGATTCGGCGGCGTTGATGCGAAAATAGGTCGAGAGCTCCAAAGGACACATGACGCCTTTGGGGATATAGCAGAATGAGCCGTCGCTGAAAACCGCGGCATTGAGCGCGGCGAAAAAATTATCCGAGTAAGGGACGACGGAACCCATGTATTTCTTGACCAGATCGCCGTGGTGCCGGATCGCCTCGGTCATCGAACAAAAGATAACCCCGTGTTTGGCCAGCTCGGCCTGGTGGGTGGTGCCGACGGAGACGCTGTCGAAAACGGCATCGACGGCGACCCCCGAGAGCCGCTTCTGCTCGCTCAAGGGGATCCCCAGCTTCTCAAAGGCCTTGACCAGTTCCGGGTCGACCTCCGTCATGCTCTTGGGACCCGCGCCCGCCGCCTTAACCTTTTTAGGAGCGCTGTAGTAACTGACCCCTTGATAGTCAATAGGCCCATACTTAAAATTCGGCCAATGGGGCTCGGCCATCGTCTTCCAGTGGCGATAGGCCTTCAACCGCCACTCCCGCATCCAGTCGGGTTCCTTTTTCTTGTCGCAGATCAGATGGATCGTCTCTTCGCTTAACCCCTTGGGGATGCGGTCCGTCGCGATGTCCGTGTAAAAGCCGTACTTATAATCGCGGCTGGTGAGGACATTTTCCTCGATCGTCTTTTCGTTCAATAATTTTGTTTCATTTGGTTTACGCATAATCTTACCTGACGGTTAACCGGCGACAGCTTCTTTAGAATGCTCTTTAACGGTCTTCTGCCGGATGCCCTTCTCCCCGTGATGCCGCGATTCGATAAGGTCGGTGAGCATGATCTCGCCGAAAAGCTTGTTGATCCGTTCATTGAGATTCAGCATCGGCGCGATGATATGGCACGTGGCCGTGATCTCGCAGGTAGAATAATCCCCGTGGAAACAACTGGCGATCTCGATAGGGCCGATGATCATGTCGGAGAGTTCCCGCACCGGGACCTTCGAGAGGTCCCTGACAATGATGTACCCGCCCTTGGCCCCCTGCTCGGCCTGCAGGATGTCGTGCTGGGCCATGATCTGCAGGACGCGCGAGGTCGGGTCGAAAGGCGTGCCGTAAATGTCGCAGATCTCCTTGGCCGAGGTGATCTGCCCCGGGGCCTTGTGGCTCATGTACTTCAGGGCAATGAGCGCGTATTCTATCTTTCTGTTGATTTTGAACATCTTTGTCACCACGTCACCAAGTCACAACGTCACCTGTGACCTGGTGACTTTGAGACCTTGTGACCTTAAATTTTTATGACCTGCTTTTAAAATGCGTCGGCCAACTCCACTACCACGTCCGGGTTGAACTGATCCTTCAAGATATTCTCGATAGCTTTAAGCGTGCCCATCGTGGAGCTCGGACACGACCCGCACGCCCCTTGGTAAAAAACACGCAGCGTATTATTTTTGTACTCGACCAGCTGAATATCTCCGCCGTCCATCTGCAGCGCCGGGCGCACCGTCTGGTCGAGGATCGTGTTGATCTGGGCCATCTCCGGGCTTTGCGCGGCCGCGGCCTGGGGCTTCTCTTGCGGCTCGGACGTCCGGAAATCCGGGTCGTGCGCGGCGATCTTGGCCATGATCGTCGCGCGGATCTTCTCTTCCAGCGCGTCCCAATCCGAATCCCCGTCCTGGGTGACTGTAATATAGTTATCAAAAAAATAAACCTCGCGCACATGCGAGTCCAGCGCGAAAACGGCCGCGGCCAGCGAATTGTCCGCGCATTCCTGCGCCGATTTATACGTCCAGTTGCCGCTGGTCTTCACCGGCACATTTAAGACGAATTTTAACGCATTTGGATTCGGGGTGCTTTGGATCATCAACTGTGGATTCATTCGTGCCTCCTTATAATCCTTTGGGACCCGTCGGCCCATCCTGCAACCGGCCCAGGTAATTGCCGGCAGGTCCTGTCAAAATACTTTGGAAAATAACGTATTTATCATAATATCAGTATACCACAAAATCAAGGGAAATTTCATGGCTTTCAGGCGGCAAGCATATATTTATCAACAACATAGAGGGCAAACGGGAAGGCGCAGGTAAAGGCGGGTGAAACGGCGTTGAGGACGTGCACGCTGTGGCGGTCGCCTTCCACGACAAAATCCTGGACCAGCTGGCGCCTCTTGAGGTCCAGCAGTTGGGCGCGGATGCCCGGCGCGGTATGATCCGTGAATCCCGCGGGGTCGATATGGCACACCAGGTGACTGGCCAAACCGACCATATACCGCTTATTGTACTTTCTTATTTCTTCCAGCGCCAGATCGCGGAACCCGAAACTGTTGGCGGCGAACAGTTGCGCTTCCCGCGCGCATATCTCCACAAATTCTTCAAAAGAAAAGTTGGCGAGGCGTTCATAATTTTCCCGCCAGAGCGCGGGGATCGCCGTTGGGCCGATCTTGATCTCGCCCGCGGCCGTCTTGGTAAAATGCACCCCCAGAAACGGGTTCTTCAAATTCGGCACGGGGTAAATGTTCGTCTTTACGTCCGTTTTATTTTTCGTGTATTTTAAATAGATCCCCTTAAACGGGATGATCGTGTAGGCCTTGCCGAAACCAAAATCCTTCGCGATTTTATCCGCGTAGAGCCCGGCGCAATTGATAACCTTGCCGGCGTCAAATTCCCCCGCCGTCGTGCGCACCACATTTTCCGAATGTCCCAAGTATTTCGTCCCAAAGGAGAATTCTACTCCTTGCGCTGTCAAGTCTTTGCGTAGTGCGCTGCACACCCGTTTGGGGTCGACGCTCGCCGTGGTGGGAGAATACAGGGCTTTTTTGAACGTGCGGACGTTGGGCTCGATCTGTAAAGCCCCCGCTTCGTCGATGATCTCGACACGCGCGCCGTTACGCTTGCCGCGGCGCTCCAGTTCACAGAGCTGCTCCAGCTCTTTTTCATTCTGCGCGACGACGAGTTTGCCGCAGGCGTTGACGGGGATGTTGTTTTCCTGGCAATACTGCTTCATCAGGCGATTGCCGGTGACGGTGAACCGCGCCTTGAGGCTGTCGGCGGTGTAATAAAATCCGGCGTGCAGGACCCCGCTGTTACGCCCCGAGGCGTGCGCGGCCTCGGCGGGCTCCTTGTCGATGATCAACACCCGCGCGTCCGGGCTCTTGTGCTTGACTTCCCGGGCGATGGCGAGGCCCATAATGCCGGAGCCGATGATGAGGTAATCGTAAGGTCGAGACATAATCTCCAGCCATAAGTCGTAAGCAATAAGTCGTAAGCAAAAACTTTAATATTTTTTGCTTACCACTTATCCCGAGAAATTTCCTTGAAATTCCCGGGACTTTACCCTTGAAATCGCTGATGCGATTTCTAAGGGCGACTTATCACTTACCACTTAGTTGCCAGTAAACTTCTTATGCGTTCCGTCGCAAAAAGGTTTTTTCTCGCTGCTCTTGCACCCGCACCAGGCGACAGTTTTGGCTTCGGTGATCACTTCGATGATGGGGCGCATGCCGACTTTTTCGTGAGAGCCGTCGCAGAAGGGTTGTTTTTTGGATTCACCGCAGGAGCACCAGGCGTAGCGGCCCGGCTTCATCTCGAGGACAAAAGGCGAGTTTTGCGCGTAAGGAAACTTTTGGGACATGACTTCGTATCTCGTCGTCCGTATTTCGTATCTCGCAAAACCTTCCACGATATACGAAATACGAGATACGAACGACGAATCTCATTTTTCCAGCAAATAAAGTCCAGTATGCGCGAACAAATTCGGTCTAAATGCCACGCGTTTGCTGTCGCTGATGCCGACCTCACCGAGGATCTTGATGCTATTGTTCCTGCAAAAATAACGGAAATCCTTCAAGCTCAAAAACCGCAAGTTGGGCGTGTCGTACCATTCATAAGGCAGCTCTTTAGTGACCGGAACGCGTCCCTGAAAAAATAACTGCAAGCGGGCGCGGACGTGGCAAAAATTCGGGATGCCGACGATGACCTTTTTCCCGACACGCAGCGCTTCCAGGATCACCGTGCGCGGCTGCAGAACCTCCTGCAAACTTTCGTTGAGAATCACATAATCAAAACGCTTGTTGGAATAATCAGCGAGGCCCGTGTCGATGTCGATGTGCGAGACCGTGAGGCCCTTTTCCATGCACGCGTAGATGGCCTTTTCATTGATCTCAACCCCGGTGCCGTGGCAGTCACGGTTTTTGATCAACAATTCCAGCAAAACGCCGTCCCCGC
Organism: Candidatus Omnitrophota bacterium; assembly: GCA_016212005.1. Lineage (GTDB taxonomy): Bacteria > Omnitrophota > Gorgyraeia > Zapsychrales > Zapsychraceae > UBA10015. The sequence continues at coordinate 15,611 of JACRHP010000022.1, forward strand.
AGCCCAGATCAAGGACCCGGGATCCCTTCGCTACCCAATCCAAAATGATCTTATGGTCGAAACGAATGCCCGTATTATTTTCCGGCATGGGAAACTCCCTTTTGCATCCGTGTGAGGAAATGCGAGATCAGTTTCGTCTGGCCTTCCACTTCGACCAAAAACGCGTCGTGACCGTAGGAAGAATTGATCTCGATGTCCGACACATCGAGATCGTTGGCTTTAAGCGCCCGCACCATTTCCTTGGACTGGTACGACGGGTACAGCCAGTCCGAGGTGAAGGAAATGACCAGAAAATGCGCCCTGGCCCTGGCGAAGACGTCCGTCAATTTTCCCTCGGAGGCCATGTCGAAATAATCGAGCGACTTCAAGATATACAAATAGGAATTGGCGTCGAAGCGCTGGACGAAATTGCCGCTGCGGTATTTGAGATAATTCTCCACCTCGAAATCATGCGAGAAATCATACCCCAGACGCTCTTTGGCGATGAGCTTGCGGCCGAATTTTTCATCCATCGACTTGTCGCTCATGTAGGTGATGTGCCCGATCATCCGTGCCAGGGCCAGCCCCCGCGCGGGGATCGATTTGCCATAATAATCGCCTCCCTGCCAGTCGGGATCGCCCATGATGGCCTGGCGCGCTACTTCGTGCAAGGCGATCTGCTGGGCGGTGTGGCGGGTGTTAGTCGCGATGGCAATGACCGACTGGACATATTCGGGATATTGTGTGGCCCAAATAAGCGCCTGCAGCCCGCCCATCGAGCCGCCGGAAACGCACAGCAATTTCTTAATGCCCAGATGGTCGATGAGATGTCTCTGCGCGGCCACCATGTCGTCGATGGTGACAAAAGGAAAGCTCAAGCCGAACGGTTTTCCCGTCTTGGGGTTGACCGACGCCGGGCCGGTACTGCCTTTACAGCCGCCGATCACGTTCGAGCAGATCACGAAATATTTGTCCGTATCAAAGCCCTTGCCGGGCCCGATCATGGAATCCCACCACCCGGGCTTCTCTTCGCCCTTGTGGAAAAACGCCGCGTGCGCGTCGCCGGTCAGGGAATGGAACACCATAATGGCGTTGGACTTGTCTTTATTGAGCGTGCCGTAGGTCTCGTAGGCGAGGGTAATGGGCCCGAGGATCACACCGCTTTTGAGCTTCAACTCATGCGGCGGCTCGGCGAACGTATGATATCTGGTTTCAACGATCTGCATATGGTGAAAATATTAACACAGGCGTGGGAGCGTGTCAATTTTACATTCGTATCTAGTATCTCGTCGCTCGTATCTCGTGGCGATGCGAGATACGAGATACCAGATACGAGATACGATCTGCTTAATTATTGCCGGGTGTACGCGAACATCGCCTCGATGCACTTGGCCGCTTTTTGGCGCACCGTTTCATCGAGAACGACACGGTCCCGCGGCGCCGGATCCTTCAAAACGCGCAGGATATCTTCGAGGGTATTGGACTTCATGTAGCGGCAAAGCGTGCAGGTGCCCACCAGTTTCTTGTCGGGAAACTCTTTTTGCAGACGTGAAGACAACCCGCATTCGGTGAGCATCAAAAATTCTTTGGATTCGGTCTCGCGCATAAACCCCAGCATTTCGGCGGTGGAGCCGACAAAATCCGAATTGGCCACAACAGCCGGGTTGCATTCCGGGTGGCTGACGACCTTCACGTTGGGATATTCACAGCGGACGCGGAAAATCTGCTCCTCCCCGTATTCCTCGTGCACGTAGCAGGTGCCGGTATAGTAGCTGATCGTTTTGTGCACCCCGCGCACGTGCATTTCATTGACGAGGTTCTGGCCCATCAGCTTGTCCGGCAGAAAATAGATCTTGTCGTTGGGGATGCGCTCGACGATCTTGTAGACGTTCGAGGAGGTGACGCACACGTCGCACTCGGCCTTGACCTCGGCGGTCGTGTTGATGTAGCAGACAAAAGTATAATTGGGAAATTGCCGGCGCAGGCGCCGGACGTCGGCGGCGTTGATCGAATCCGCCAGCGTACAGCCGTCAAGTGCTGTGGGGATCAAAACTTCCTTTTCCGGGTTCATCACCTTGGCCGTCTCGCCCATAAAACGCACGGCCGCGAACACGATCACATCGGCAGAGGTTTCCAGCGCGTTCTTGCTTAACGCGTAGGAATCGCCCACGTAATCCGCGACACCATAAACGATCTCCGGACTGACATAGGAGTGGACAAGAATAACGGCGTTTAATTGTTCCTTGAGCTCGTTGATCTCGTTAATAACAGGAACAAACTCGGCGCATTTCTTGAGGGAATAATGGCAAACCGTGCCGCCCACCCTGATGTTCTTCAGGGATTCGTAGAGCTCTTGCGCCGTTAGGGACTTTTGTTTGGTAAGCATATTTGTCCAGTGGTAAGTGATAAGTCGTAAGTGGTAAGCTAAAACATCAAACTTTTTGCTTACGACTTACAACTTACGACTTACGACTCAAATGGGAATAGGATAAGATACAACATTTTCTACGAAATTGCAACCCCTTTCAACACCCCTTTCAAGATATTGGGGGAGGCGTCAATGATACGGACTTGGAGGAGATCACCCAGGGTATGGCCGCCCTCATCGAGGGTGACCAGCTGGTTGCCGTCGGCACGGCCGTAAAGGACGTCGGGCGAATGCTTGCTGCCCTTGTTCTCCAGAAGGATCTCCAGGGTTTGGCCGATATGCGCGCGGTTTTTCTTGAGAGAAATTTCCTTTTGAAGCTCGTTGAGCCGGACAATGCGCTCGGTCTTGATGGCCTCGGGCACGTCGTCCTTGTATTTGCGCTCGGCGATCGTGCCTTTGCGCTGGGAATACTTGAAGGTAAAGGCCGAATCAAAGCCCACCTGCTCCATCACATCGAGCGTTGCTTCGAAGTCGGCGTCGGTCTCGGAGCAGAAGCCCACGATCACGTCGGTGGAGAGCGCCACGCCGGGGATCAGGCGGCGGACTTTGGCGGCCAGGCCTAAGAATTCTTCCCTGGTATAGGTGCGGTCCATCAATTCCAGGATACGGTTGCTGCCGGATTGCAGCGGCAGATGAATGTGTTTGCAGACTTTGGGGTTGCGGGCGACGACTGTAAGCAATTTGTCCTGGAAATCTTTCGGGTGCGGCGAAGTGAAGCGAATGCGCTCGATTGCCTCCACCCCGCTGACCGCATCAAGTAAATCGGCAAAATCCGCGCCCTCGCAAAAGTATGAATTCACATTCTGCCCCAACAACGTTACTTGCTTGAATCCTTCCCCTGCCAGCCGCCGGGTTTCCTCCACGACATTTTCCACCGACCGGCTGCGCTCGCGGCCACGAGTGTAAGGCACGACACAAAACGTGCAAAAATTATTGCACCCGCGCATGACGGCCAGCCACGCGTTCACCCCCCGCTCGCGCCGCGGGTAAACGTCCGAATACGTTTCAAATTCACTCAACGTGACGTCGAATGGTTTTCGTATCTCGTATCTCGTATCTCGTATCTCGGTTTGCATTGCCTGCTCGATCAGCGCCGGCAGCCTTTTGTACGAATCCGGCCCCGCGATAAAATCAATGTCGAGCCTGCGGTTTTCCAGCAGATCTGTTCGCAAATTCGTCGCCATGCAACCCAAGATGCCGATAAGCGGCTTCTGGTCCCGGGTCCCTGGCCCCTGGCCCCTTTTGTGAGCGCGCTTGATCTCATGGATGCGGTTGTAAACCTTCTGATGCGCGTGCTCTCGAATGGCGCAAGTATTAAGCAACACCACATCCGCCTCTTCTTCCTTGGGCACAAGCGCATAGTTCGCCTTTGCCAAAATCGAGCACACTAGTTCCGAATCATAGGAGTTCATTTGGCATCCATATGTTTCCAAGAATATTTTCATTCTTTATCTCCAGAAGAACATATGGATGTCAAACATCGACCTCTGGTGAAGGAAGATTTTGAATCGCTTTTTGATGAAAAATCTTCCCACCGATTAGAGGTCGATGTAACACTCCGCACAGATCTCGATC
>JACRHP010000020.1 GCA_016212005.1 Candidatus Omnitrophota bacterium
ATTTTATGGAAAAGACGGGAGAACCAACCACGCAATGATTGAATAAATGCGCCTGGCCGGACTCGAACCGGCTACCTACCGCTTAGGAGGCGGTCGCTCTGTCCAAACTGAGCTACAGGCGCAGTATAGTATCGGCGATTAAACCATCATTTAAACTGCCTGTCAATATCTAATCCATCAGTCCCCGGCGCCTGTATTGCGGTAGGGCGCCAGAGTGTTGAGGTATTCCTGCGGGGCGTCGTAACCCAGGGAAACAGCTTCATCGCAATACTTCACGGCGTCCGCGAAATTCCCCTGACGGAAAGACAAAATCGACAAATTGACCCAGGCGTCGACATGTTCTGGCTTGAGCTCAACCGCCTTCAAATAAGCGGCCAAAGCGGCGGGATTATTATTCATCTTAATATATATATTTCCTAAATTATAATATCCCTCGGCATTGGCTGGATCACAGGCAATGGATTTCTGATACAATTCCGCCGCTTTCGCAAGATTACCGGCCGTTTCCTCCCAAAACGCCAGATTAAACCAGGATTTCGCATTTTTGGGATCAACATCAAGGGCTTTCTGGTAATATTCCCTCGAACGCGCTTCCTGCTCCTGCCGGCCGTAAATAATACCCATATTCAAATACGCGTCGCTCATCCGCGGGTTTATCTCAAGAGCCTTCTGGTACAAGGCAAGCGCCTGCGCCAGGTCTCCCTGGTCTTTATAAACATTCCCGAGATTATAAAGAGCCCCGGCGTGCCGCGGGTTGATCTCCAGGGCCCTGCGGTAGGCCAGAACGGCCCCCGCGTTATCTCCCGCCTCCGCGTACAAAAGGCCCAGGTTAAAATAAGACGTGGATTTAGGCGGCCGGGCATTGATGAAATCGGCATAACGCCTTATGGTTTCTTTCCGGGCGTCCCGGTATACCGGCTGGTCCGGGTCCTTCTCCAGCGCCGTGGTATGCGCGGTCACGACGCCGGCATAAACCTCCTGCTCATCCGGGTTGAGATCGATAGCCCGGGTGTACGCGGCAACGGCACCCCGCGCGTCGCCCATCTGCACATAAACGTCGCCGATGCCGGCATGGGCTCCCTTGAACTTTGGATTGATCATCAACGTCTCTTTATACGCCTCAACCGCTTCGGGGAACCGCCCGATATGGGTGTAGACATTCCCGAGATTAAACGGCGCGTTTTCAAAATTGGGGTTTGACCGGATCGCCCGTTTATAGAGTCCGATCAGATATTCTATCCGGCGCAGGGACCCGACGGCCTTGGGGGAAAGGCCCTTTTTGACGTTCTCCAGCCCCATCTTCATGACGGCGCGGTATTCTTTTTCAGCCTCCTGATATTCCTCTTTCCCCTCGAGGGCGGTGGCGATATTGTTGAGCGCGATCGGCTCGTCGGGGAAATACTTCAGTTCATGTTCCCACAAAATCATGCTGTCGCGCCAGACGCCGCACTGGCGGAACGTTTTCCAGGAAAACAACCCCGCCACGATGACAAGGCCGCAGACCAGCGCCGCCCTCCCCGCTTTTTTTGCGGCGCCCCGCGCCCAGAGCCGTTGCGCGCCCAGGCCCAGCCACCAAGAGAACCCCAGCCCGGGCAGATACATGAACCGGTCGGCGACGATGGTGCTGTCCTTGATCTCGTCGAAACGCAGCAGGAAAAATATCGACAAAAAATAGAACAGGACGGCAAAGATGAACCATCTATTGCGGCGGAACTGTATCACCGCCGCGACGACCGCCAGGAAAACCAGAAGCGACAACAGATATTCCGGGTTGGCCAGGGAAACCGGTTGGGGGATCCGGAACACCGGCACGGAAAAAACGGGAAACACAAATTGCCGCAGATAAAACGTGAACGTCCACGGCCAGATCAAAACGCTCCGGGCGACACTTTCCCCGGGGATACGCGCGTGCGCGGAATACGTGACCCATACGATCCCGGCGGTCAAAACCGCCAGCGGCAATTTTTCCAAAAGCGCCGGCGGCTTGAGCGGCCTCCCCTTGAACCAGTCCATCAAGACCAGGACCAAAGGCAGGCTCAAGGCCATGGGTTTCGCCAGCATGCTCAAGGTCCCCAGCGCCGTCGTCAAAAAAAGCCAGAAATATTTTCTCCCGTCCAGATAACGCAGATACGCCGTCATCGCGGCCAGATAAAAAACGGCGTACAAAACGTCTTTGCGTTCCGTCACCCACGCGACGGACTCCACGCGCATCGGGTGTATCCCAAAAAGCAGAGCGGCCACGCCGGCCCCCAGCGGCGCGAGCCCCAGGCGCCGGGCCAGGAAAAAGACGAGCACAACGGCCGCCAGATGCAGCAAGACATTGTCCAGGTGGTAAAGGAACGGCTTGTACCCGACAAAATGATACTCCAGGGCGAAAGAAAGGCTGGTGAGCGGGATATAGATCTTGTTGACGGTCGACGTGAACATGTCCTGGACATGTTCGAGGTCAAGCCCCCGGATATGGACGTTGTCCAGCACGTGCTGGTCGTCATCCCAGAGGACAAAATCACCCTTGAGAACGGGCAAAAAAGAAATGAAAGTGACAGCGAGGATAGCGACGAGGATAAGGACAGTGCGTAGTCTTGACGTAGATTGATTAAGCATCGATAATCACAAGGTCACTCCCGACACGCCATCTTCGATGTCGGTCGGGACTCCGACCAAGGCGTTAGCCGAGCGTCGGAGCAGGTCACCAGTCACCACGTCACCAGGCCAAACAAAATTTTCCTTGTGACCTTGTGACCTTGAGACTTTGTGACTTTTAATATTTTATTACCGAATACACCGGCAGGTCTTTTAATTTGTCTTTCCCGCGCAGGAAACCGAGCTCGACGAGAAAGGCCACGCCGGCGATCGTGGCCTGCTGGTTCTTGACGAGTTCGGAGACCGCCTTGATGGTGCCGCCGGTCGCCAGAAGATCGTCGACGATCAAAACGCGCGTCTGGGGCGCCAGGGCGTCTTCATGGATTTCGAGAACGTCGGTGCCGTATTCCAGCTGATAGGTGACGCTCTTGGTCTTGGCGGGGAGCTTCCCTTTCTTGCGCACGGGCACGAACCCGGCGCCGAGCTTATAGGCGAGGGCGGCGCCGAAGATGAACCCGCGCGCCTCCACCCCGACGACGCATTCGATGCGTTCCTTCCTGAACTTGCGGGCCAGCAGATCCACCGATTTTTTAAAAGCGCCCTTGTCCTTTAAAAGAGTGGTAATGTCTTTAAAGATGATGCCTTCTTTAGGAAAATCGGGGATGTCACGGATGCATTTTTTTAAATCGCTTTTTCGCATAGTTGCGGTTTTCATACGGGCTGGCCCTTTACCTGGCGTTTATCCTGGCGACGGACTCGCGCTTGATCAAATACGTGGGTAAAACAATTTTTAAAGGAAGTTTCTCTTTGCCCTGGCTGATGCGGCTTAAATGCTCGGCGCCCAGGCGCCCCATTTCCACCAGCGGCTGGGAAACGGTGGCCAGCTTCACGGAGCTGGCGTTGATCAGCGGGTTGTCGTCGAAGCCGACGACAGACAGGTCCTGCGGCACCCGCAGCTTTAAAGAGCGCGCGACGTCGATCAGCTCCAGCGCCATGACGTCGGAAGCGGCAAAGACCGCCGTCGGGCGGTTTTTGGCCTTGAGCAGTTTCTGCGCGGCCAGGCGCGCCGGCGTGCGCAGGAAATCCCCGAACGTGACGTAAGGACGCGGCGCTTCGATATTGTGCTTCAAAAGGGCCTCACGGTAACCCTCCAGGCGTTTGAGGCCCGCCTGGGTGGAAACGTCCCCCGCGATCGTGGCGATCTCGCGGTGCCCCATGGCGATCAGATATTCGACGACCTCGATGGCCGCGCGCTTGTTGTCCACGGCGATATAATTGATGGGTTCGTCAAGGATGTTATTCAGCACGACACACGGCATCCCCCAGCGGATGGCTTTCTTGACGATGTCCACGTCGTTGTCGATATCGGCGAAGATGATCCCGTCGACGTATTTGGTGTCCATCAGGGTGGAATCGAGCCACCCCTTGTGGTTGCCGCGGTCGGTGATATGGACCAGGAAATCCGCGTTCAGGCGGCTGGCGGAAAGGCTCGCGCCGCGGATGATCTCCCCGGCGTAATAAGAATGGAATATGTCCTCAAATTGCGGGATCACCAGGACAAAGGTCGGTTTTCGCTTGCGGGAGATCATCTCTTCAACTTTTCCTGTTTGATCAGGGCGCGAATTTTCTTGAGGGTGGCCACTTCGATCTGGCGGACACGCTCGCGGGAGACGCCGAGCTCCTGCGCGATCTCGGCGAGCGTGCGGCCTTCGCCGTCAGTCAACCCGTAACGCATGTCGATGATCCTGCGTTCGCGCTCATCGAGCATGTCCAAAAAGCCGGCCGCGCGTTCTTTATCGAAAACCTTTTCCAGGTCGCTGTCAGCGCCGGACACGTTTTCGTCTTCGATAACATCGATGATCTGGCCTTCCCCTTCCTCTCCGATGGGGGCGTCCAGGCTCGACATGCGGGCGATGGCATTTTCCAGCTCACGGACACGCTCAACAGTCAACTTCATCCGTTTGGCCGTTTCGGCCAAACGGGGCTTGCGGTTCAGGTGATGGGTCAATTTTTCAACGACCTTTTTATACTTGAAGATTTCCTCGTTCATATAGACCGGGACGCGGATCATCTTCCCCTGGTCGATGATCGCGCGCGAAACCCCCTGTTTGATCCACCAGGCCGCGTACGTCGAAAAACGGTACCCTCTTCCAGGGTCGAATTTCTCCACGCCTTTCATCAGGCCGATATTGCCCTCTTCGATCAGATCGCTTAAGGGAACACCGAGGTTCACGTAGCGCTTGGCGATACTGATGACGAGCCGCAGATTGGCCCGGATCATCTTGTCCCGCGCTTCCTTGTCGCCTTTCTGGACCCTTTTGGACAGAAAGATCTCTTCCTCGGCGGTCAGAAGCGCGATGGGACGGACATCCTTGAAATATGCCTTGATGGGATCAGTCATAACAGGTTACATGAGCACATGAACACACGAGCACATGAAAAAACTTTTTTCTTGTGCTCATGTGCACGTGTGCTCTTGTGTCTAGCGATTTACCGCTTTTTAGCTTTCTTCCCTTTCGTGCTTGTCCTGCCGCCATTCGCCGTTTTGAGGGCGGACTGCGCCGCGGCCAAACGGGCGATGGGGACGCGGTACGGCGAACAGCTCACGTAATCCATGCCGACACGGCAGCAGAAATCAACGGAAGCCGCGTCGCCACCGTGCTCACCACAGATACCGACCTTCAAATTCTTCTTTGTGGAACGGCCGCGCTCAATGCCCCATTTGATGAGCATCCCGACGCCCTCCTGGTCCAGGCTTTGGAACGGATCATCCTTAAAAATACCTTTACCGCCGTCTTTTTCCGTCGCTACATAGACCGGCAGGAAGCGCCCGGCGTCATCGCGGGAAAGCCCCAAAGTCATCTGGGTCAGGTCATTGGTACCGAAACTAAAGAACTCTCCCACTTCGGCTAACTGGTCCGCTAAAAGAGCGGCACGCGGGATCTCGATCATCGTCCCGACCAAATAAGGCAGCGTCACCCCGGCCTGTTTGATCAACCGGTCCGCGATGGCGCGAGTCTGCTGCTCAAGGATCCGGAATTCTTTTTTGTCAATGGTCAACGGGTGCATGATCTCCGGCAAGACCCTGATCCCTTCTTTCCGGCACTTGATCGCGGCCTGGATGATCGCGGTCACCTGCATGTCGAGGATCTCCGGATACGTGATACACAACCGGCAGCCGCGATGGCCCAGCATGGGGTTGGCCTCATGCAATTGTTCACAACGATGCTTGATTTTCTCCGGGTCAAGGCCCGTGATCTTGCTCAATTTCTCGATCCCGGCATGATCCTTCGGTGTAAATTCATGCAGCGGCGGATCGATCAAACGGATTGTGACCGGGAAACCGTTCATCGCCTTGAAAATCCCGTAAAAGTCATCCGTCTGGAACGGCAAAAGTTTCGAGAGGGCCGCGGTGCGGGTATCGAGCGTTTCAGCGACGATCATTTCCTGGATGGCCAGGCGACGCTCCTCGGTATCAAAGAACATATGTTCCGTGCGGCACAGCCCGATACCTTCGGCGCCCATCTTGATCGCGTTGACGGCGTCGTAAGGTGTATCCGCGTTAGTGCGGACGTTAATGGTCCGGAATTCATCGGCCCATTTGAGGATCGTGTAATAAGCATCGGGGAGTTCCGGCTCTCGCAAGGGCATGTCCCCGACATAGACTTCACCGGCGGAACCATCGAGGGTAATGTATTCACCCTGCTTGACCGTTTTACCGTTGACCAACATCTGCTTGGCTTCGTAATTGATATTCAACGCCTCGCACCCGACGATGCAACACTTGCCCCACCCGCGGGCAACGACCGCCGCGTGGCTGGTCTTGCCGCCGGTCGCAGTCAGGATCCCTTTGGCCGCGTGCATGCCGCCGACGTCTTCAGGACTGGTTTCCTTGCGCACCAGAATGACCTTCTCGCCCTTGTGTCCCATTTTTTCCGCTTCCGCGGCCGTGAACACGACTTTACCGGCGGCAGAACCGGGGACAGCGTTGATCCCGATGGCCAAGCGCGCGGACTTCAGTTGCGCGGGGGCCACTTTATTGGTGTCGATGACCGGATAAAAAAGACGCTCGATGTCGTCGGAGGAAATGCGGCTAACCGCCTGCTGTTTGCTAATGACCGGTTTGACGGCGAGCTGGGCATATTTCCCGGGCAAGTACCCTTTCCTCACAAGATCATTGGCCTGGGCCTTGCTCAAAAGCGGCCTGGTGGCATGATCAAGAGCGATACGAAACGCCGCGGCCGGCGAACGCTTGCCCGTGCGGCACTGCAACATATAAAGCTTCTCATCCTCAATGGTGAATTCCAGGTCCTGCATTTCCTTATAATAGGATTCCAGGATCGCGCGCACGGCGCAGAGCTGATCGTACGCCCTGGGCATCTGCTGCTGCAACGTGGAAAGTTTCAGCGGCGTGCGGATACCGGCGACGACGTCCTCGCCCTGGGCATTGATCAGATAATCGCCGTAAAATGTGTTCTCGCCGCTGTTGGGGTCGCGCGTAAAACACACGCCCGTCCCGCTGTTGTTCCCCTTATTGCCGAAAACCATCTGCACGACGTTGACCGCGGTGCCTTTGAGGTCCGTGATCTTCTCGACCCGGCGGTAGGTCTGGGCCTTTTCCGCCTCCCAGCTGTTAAAGACCGCCATAACGGCACCCCACAACTGCTCCCAGGGGTCCTGCGGAAAATCCTCATTTTTATTCATCCGGTAAAAGGCCTTGAACTGCGCGCATAATTCCTTGAGTTTTTCAGCGGGGATCTCCGGATCGGTCTTGACGCTGATCTCGTGCTTCATCTCATGGAGCAGATCTTCCATCGGCTGCTTGGACAGACCCATCGCGGTACTGGAGAACATCTGGATAAAACGACGGTAGGCATCGTAAGCAAAACGCGGGTTGCCGGTTTTCTTAGCCAGGCCCGCAACGCTTTTATCATTAAGCCCGAGATTTAAAATAGTCTCCAGCATTCCCGGCATCGAACGCGCGGCGCCGGAGCGTACCGAAACGAGCAAGGGGTCTTTTTCGTTGCCGAGTTTTTTTCCGGTCACCTTTTCAAGTTTCAACACGGCGTCGCGCACTTCTTTCTCCAATCCTTTGGGAAGTTTGCGGCCGAGCTTATAATATTCTTCGCAGGTCTGGACCGTGATCGTGAACCCCGCCGGGACCGGGATACCGATCGAGGTCATTTCCATAAGACCAATCCCTTTACCCCCAAGTACACTCTTGCTTAACGCTTCCCCTTTGGCTTGCGCGCGACCGGCCCCGTAAGAATACACATACTGTTTTGCCATCTTTACTACTCTCCTGTCTCTGTTGTGGTGTTAAACTAAATCGCTAACTTTTCACGCAAATATTCTTTTAACCGATCGACCGATATACGCTCCTGCGCCATAGTGTCGCGGTCACGCACCGTGACCTGCCCGTCTTCCAAGGATTGCACGTCCACGGTCACGCAATAAAACGTTCCCACTTCATCCTGACGGCGGTAAAGTTTTCCGATGGCGGCTGTATCATCATAAACGCAAACGAACTCTTTTTGCAAGTCATTCTTTATCCGCTTGGCCAAAGTGACGATGCCGTCATTTTTCTTCAACAGCGGCAGAACAGCCACCTTGACCGGAGCCAATTGCTTGCTGAATTTTAAAACGACACGGGTCTGGTCTTTGACGATCTCTTCGTGGTAGGCGTCGACCAAAAACGCCAGTGTGGCGCGATCCACCCCGCCGGAAGGCTCGATGACGTACGGATAAAATTTCTCGTTGGTCGTCAGGTCCTGATACTGCAGGTCCTTGCCGGAAAATTTCGCGTGCTGTTTGAGATCGTAATCGGTGCGGTTGGCGATGCCTTCCAGTTCCGACCAGCCGAAAGGAAAGTTGTATTCGATGTCCGTGCACGCGGCCGCGTAATGGGCGAGCTCGTCTTTGGCATGCGGGCGTACCCTCAAATTTTCCTTGTGAACCCCCATATTCAAATACCAATTGAGACGGTCTTCAATCCAGCGCCTGTGGCAGTCTTCTGCATCCTGTTTGGTGGTGAAGTATTCAATCTCCATCTGTTCAAATTCTCTCATCCGAAAGATAAAATTCTTTGTCGTCACTTCATTACGGAAGGCCTTGCCGATCTGGGCGATGCCGAAGGGAATCCGACGATGAGTGGCATCCAATACATTTTTGAAATTAACAAAGATGCCTTGCGCGGTTTCGGGACGCAGATAAACCTTCTCGGCGGTTTGTTCCACCGGTCCCAAGGAAGTTTTTAACATTAGATTTGCCGCGACACCTTCTTCCGGGAGAATCGCACCGCATTGAGGGCACGGTGTTTGGGCAATACCACTCTGCCTTGCGGCGAGGCGGCCAAGAAAATCTTTAAAATTCACTTTTTGTTGTCCAAAAGCGGACAAAGAATCAGCAATCCACGATAAAGTTACTTCCGGCTCCTTGACAAGACTCAAATTGGGCGCCAATTTTTTCCCTTCCGTGCGGGCCCAGTGCAGAAGATAGGAATTGTCCGCATCCACGATCATAGTCTCACGAAGAGAGACAACCCAGGGGCTGGATTCAATCTCATCCCAAACTTTGTCTAACCGGAAATGTCTCTGGCAAGAAGGACATTGTACGAAAGGGTCAGAAAAACTGCTGACGTGTCCCGAGGCCTCCCAGGTCTTGGGGTGCATCAGGATGCTGGCATCAAGGCCGACCATGTCATCACGTTGATGCACGACCGCGCTCCACCACGCTGCCTTAACGTTGCGCTTGAGTTCCGCCCCCAGCGGGCCGTAATCCCAGGCGCTGCCCAACCCGCCGTAGATTTCCGACGAAGGGAAAATGAATCCCCTGCGCTTGCACAGGGAAACGATCTTTTCCATCAAATCATTCTGGGAATCAACGGCCTTGGACATAGAGCACGTATTTTAACCAAAAGCCTTTCAAAATGCAAGTCCCTTGACAGATCGTTTTTGTATGTTGATTCCACTGAATATTCAAGGAAATCAACATACAAAAACAAAATTGTCAAGGGACAAGGGTTTAGTCCTACTATATTAATATTAAATCGCATTTATTGGCATAAGGCCCTTTTTATGTATAATAGCACTCATGCGTTACGACCCTTTTCAGGAAAAAGCGATTGCCGCCATCAATGAGGGCTCCTCGGTCATCGTCTGCGCCCCCACCGGCGCGGGCAAAACCGCGATCGCCGAACATACCATCGAGCGCTGCCTCGAGCGCGGAGAAAAGGTCATTTACACCTCCCCGGTCAAGGCGCTTTCCAACCAGAAGTTCCGCGATTTCTCGAAGAGTTATCCGGAAAAAGTCGGCATCCTGACCGGCGATGTGAGCATCAACCCCGACGCGCCGGCTTTGATCATGACGACGGAAATATTCCGCAACAAGATCATCGAGAAGGAATCGTCGCTTAAGAATTACACCTGGATCATCTTCGATGAAATCCATTATCTCGATGACATCGAGCGCGGCAGTGTCTGGGAGGAGTCTCTCATCTTTTTGCCGGACCACATGCGCATTTTAGGGCTCTCGGCGACGATCCCCAACGTCCACGAGCTCGTCGGCTGGCTCAAAAGCATCCACCAGCACGACATCCGCGTCATCGAAGAGACCCAACGCCCCGTGCCGCTGCATTTTTTCTACCAATGCCAGGGAAAAATTTACGACGACCTCAAAGAACTCAGCCGCCACGGGTATCAAAGCCCGCAATGGCGCGCGTCTTTTCATCAGCGGCTGCCAAAAACAGTCCTGGTCAAACCCAACCGCCCGGACTCGCTGATCCGGCACCTGCAGGAAAAGGATTTTCTCCCGTGCATCTATTTTACCTTCAGCCGCCGGCACACGGAACGCCTCGCGGATGAAATGCGGGGTTTTGATTTCCTTTCCCCCGAAGAAAAAAAGGAGATCACCAGTCTTTTTGAGCATCTGTGCCGGCAGTTCGATATCACGACCGAACCGAGCACCTTCGATATCCGCCCTTTTATCGAGCGCGGGATCGCTTACCACCACGCGGGGATGCTTCCCACCTTAAAAGAAGTGGTTGAACGGCTCTTTACGACACGCCTCATCAAAGTGATCTTTACGACGGAAACCTTCGCGCTGGGGGTCAACATGCCCGCGCGCAGCGTCGTTTTCAACGAGTTGCGTAAATTTTACGAACACGCTTTTATGCCGCTCAAAACCCGGGATTTTTATCAGATGGCCGGGCGGGCCGGGCGGCGCTCCATCGACACCGAAGGCCACGTCTTCTGCCGGGTCAACCCGCACGAGCTCTCCGTTGAAGACCTCAAAAGGATGATCTTTTCCGAGCCGGAAAAAGTGAGCTCGCGTTTTAACGCCTCCTACGCGACGATCCTCAACCTTTACCAGAAATTCGGAGAGAAACTCTACGACGTGTATTCACTTTCCTTCCATAATTTTCAGCCGGGAGGCTCCCTTCGGGAGGAAAAAAGTTCCCGGCGCGAAAAAGCACTGCACCATTTGCGTGCCAAAGTAAGCCTGTTGAAACAGCTCGGCCACATCCGCAAAAACCAGGTCACCGAAAAGGGGATTTTCGCCGCAAAGGTCTACGGCTATGAAATGATCCTGTCTGAATTATTCGCCCGCGGGATCCTCGAACAGCTGACGGTGACGGAACTGGGGATTTTGGCCCTCGCCGTCGTGTATGAGCCGCGCCCGAGGATGAACCGGCCTCCCCTTGACCGCCAAGCCAAGCAATTGCAGAATATCACCAACGACATCCTCTTCCCCATTTTAAGAATGGAGAAAAAATTCGGCATCCTCCCCGCCACTAAACTCTGCGCGTTTCATTTAAGTAAATTATTGGAAGGATGGATGAAAGGTGAAGATTTCAACCGGGTGTTGCAGTATAGTGAAGCCGACGAAGGCGAGATCATCCGCTACTTGCGCATGACCATCCAGGTGATGAGGGAAACTCTGGACGCCCCCGTTTCCGGCGTCCTCAAAGACAAGCTCCGCCAAACCATTCATAAAATCAACCGCGATGTCGTCGACGCGGAGAAGCAGTTGCGGGCGTAACTCCAGTCGTAAGTCATAAGTCGTAAGTGGTAAGCCAAAAAAAAGCAAAAAACGCTTTTGCTTACGACTTATCGCTTACGACTTACGACTTTCTCCCACGCTTTCAGCTTGTACTTTTGTCCTTCTCTGCGTTCTTTCATCATGCGAAAAACATCTTTCTGCCGCCGTGTCCCTTGCCCTTTGGCCATTATCTTTTCCACTCCTCACAATTAAGTCAATCTGTCATATTCCGCGTGTGTAAAGAAGGGCTCGCGAAATGCCTCATAATTCTTTGCAGCGGCCTTTGCGGAAATCCGCGACGGCCTTCTGGGCAAGGTGATCCAGTTTACCAGTTTGGACATCACGCTCCAACTTCCGGTCCCAGCGCGCGTCGTCAATTTTGTGAAACCACGCCCTGAAGGTTGCCCAATCTTTCGCAGGCAGACCCAATGCCGCCTTCTCAATTTCTCGAACTTTAATCATAGATTTCCTTTCTCATCTCAGACCATAGCGTCGCTTTATTCGTCTGCTCTTCCCTTCCGCGAAAAGGCAATTGTGGCGGAAACGCCACAATTTACACTACAATTGTCGCCCGCCGGCGACCTTCGCATTATCTTGCCGGGGTTGTGAGAGAAAAAATTTTACGCGGATAATCTATCGTGAGGATAAAATGACTTAAAAAACTTTTTGTCCCAAGCAAGACAACATGGAGATTAGGCATAAAATCAATGAGCACGTTCTTGGCGGTGAAACTCCCTACCTCTATCGTGGTCGTATGAGAATAGGCTGTCGTAAGCCCGTTGCCCGTCTTAACTTGTTTTACCTGGCCCGCCATAAGATCATGCCCGAGGAGCGGCGCGTAACTGGCCGGAATAGCACATTCATCAGCTCCGGTATCGATCAAAGCCAATACTGTAATCCTCTTGTCAGCATGCGGATTGACGATGATGACTGGCAGCCAGGGGCGGGAAATGTCATTTGGACTTAACTGCCGGAAAGGAATATCTATAAGCTGCATATCATGCCGTGGGCTAGTAAATTTGGACCATATCCTTTTCCGGGATATAGACAATCATCGGCTCCGCATAGCCCTTTTGCTGAGCTTGGCTGTAGACTTCCTTGGGATCCGTCCCTGAGCTGATGACGGCAGGGCTCTCCATGCTGGCAATAGCAATGTACTTACCATTTAATTGATCATCTTTTACTAGAATTTGTGCCATCTTTTTTCACCTCTGTGTTAATTTTAACACTAATTCATAATTAAGCAAGTTTTCATCCTAGCTAAAAATTTTATCGTGGAAACGTTTGAATTCACCCGGGAAAGACTGTATCATTAAGTTAACATGAACTCGAAGATGACCAAAAAATCCAAACTGACCCCCCGGGGATTGTACCAAAGCTTCGCGTACGCCTTTAACGGCATCCGCATCACCCTCTTTTCCCAGCAGCACGCGTGGTTTTATCTGGCAGTGACTATCTTGATTTTTGCGGCCGGTGTCATTTTGAGGATATCTCCGGGAAAATGGTGCTGGATGATCATCGCCGTCGTCACGGTCTGGACCGCGGAAGCGCTCAACACCGCCTTCGAATTCCTCTGCGATGTGGCCTCGCCGGAATTTCACCCGCTCGTGGAAAAGGCCAAAGACGTTTCCGCCGGCGCGGTCCTGATCTGCATCATCGGAGCCAGCGCGATCGGCCTTCTCATCCTTGGCCCGCCGCTCCTAATTTTTTTGGGATTCCTTCCTTAAAAACATATCCGTACCGCACTCATTTCGTTTCTGCAATATCCCGTATGTTTCCACGCGGGAGCGCACATAATACGGATAATCCAGAAAGATCCTTTCCCAAAAACTGTCTTTGCGCGGGCCGCAGATGCCGCGTTTGGAAGAATGGATAAACCCGACGAGTTCCTTGATGACGGGAGATTGCCGAGGGCCGCTTAACTGTTCCAGGGCATTTTTAACGGACACCTTGCTGCGGAACAAAAGCTGGTGGGCGCGGCGCACCTGCGCAATCTCTTCACGGGAGAACCCGGCCCGCTGCAGGCCGACGAGGTTGACCCCCCAGACCCGCGAGTCGCCGACAACCAGCATAAAAGGCGGCACGTCCTGGTTGACCCGCGCGAGGCCCGCGATCATAGCGAGGCGCCCGATACGCACAAACTGGTGGATGACAACGTTGCCGGAGATAAACGCGCGGTCGTCGATCTCGACATGGCCGGCGACCAGGGCCCCGTTGCAGACGACCACGTTATTGGCGATGCGGCAGTCGTGGGCGACATGCGAGCAGGCCATGAAAAAATTATTGTCGCCGATGGAAGTGACCTTCGCCGGCGAAGAAGAACCATGGACCGTCACGTATTCGCGGACCACATTATCCTTGCCGATCCGCAAAACGCCTGCCGCCTGCCTGACCCCCAGGATCTGCGGAACCTCCCCGAGGACCGCGCCGGTGGCGATAAACGTATTGGCGCCGATGGTGGTATCGCCTTTGATATGCACGTAGGGGGAAACCACCACTCCATCGGCGAGCTTGACCCCTTTTTCAAGGCGGGCGTAAGCGCCGACCTCGACGTCGGCGCCTAAAATAACTTCCGGATCAATAATGGCTGTGGGATGGATCATCAAGAGAATATATTAACAAGGGCCGGACAATCTTGCGCTGTCCGACCCTTGGTGCATACTAAATCATTGCTGTGAGAAAAACTTTTATTCCTTTTTGCAACAGCACTTGCAGCCGACCGCCAGCGGCCCGGATCCGTTGGCGATCAAGGCCAGGCACATGGCAATGAGGACAAAATTGTACTCAAACCCACTGTTCATCATGTTGAACCCATTTTTACCCGTGACCGTCAGGATAGCCCCGGCCATGATAATGATGATGCCCAACGCCGCCAGTTCCGTCAAGAAACCGG
>JACRHP010000023.1 GCA_016212005.1 Candidatus Omnitrophota bacterium
TCTTCGTGCTTATCCTTTTTATCATGATCCCTGTCATCTCTCATCTCCGGGCTGACACGGACATTTACTCTATTGCCTGAAGCATCTTCGCTGACAACTTTCAGGACTGCTGTGGGGGCTTTGATCTTGAACTGCCCGTTTTCGTCAAACTCGTATTTTTGTTTCTTGTCCTCGTCTTTTATATCCACCTTCACCTGTTGCCTATTTTGAATGACAACCCCTCCGTACGTTCGTAACTGATTTAATAGAGCGTCAGGATCAGGACCCTGTATCTCGACTTTTTTCTTCTTTAAATCAAACTCGATTTTTATTTCATGGTCGCGCTTCAATTTAACTTCCAGCCCATCCGGTGAAGGCATCTCAACCACACCGGTAACATGAGGTTGAGGGTCACAAATATCTTCCGCGCCAAACTCAACACGAAATGCCTTTTCGTCTCCCTTGTCTTTTAAAGGAACCCATTGCGCTGTAATGATCGGAGGCAAGGTATCTTCGATGGTAACCTTGACTTCGTCGGTGCCTGTGCCACCTTTGCCGTCAGCGACTGTTAAAACAATAGCATGGGTCCCTAAGGGTAATGTTATGGCCGGACTAATGCCGGTGACGGTGCCATTGCCTTCCGGGAAAGGCCCGGTCCAGGTATAAGTTAGGGCATCGCCATCGCTGTCTGAAGAGCCTGAACCATCCAGAACAACCATGGTCCCGGTACAGTGCCGGCATTCAACGGTTTGGTCTTCGCCGGCACTGGCCTGGGGTGGTGTATTGGTTGAGACGGTTGTTGCCGTATCGCCGAATAACGGGGCATCTTCGCTATTGCCCACCAAGTCACGGGCCACACTGTAAAAGGTATAGGTTTTACCGTCTTCTCCTGTGAATATAGCTGATGTACTGGTCGTATGTTCCTGCCAGACGGTAAACGGGCCGTCATTTTCTGATACAAAGATCGTATAATCCCTGATACCAGCCCCTTCATCCGTCCCTGCCCAGCTGACTTCGAAGTTACGGAGCTGTTGTGTGGAGGGCAAGAAATTCACCGCGCTCTGCGGCTGGGTGTTATCCAGGAGATTGGACCATTCGGGTGTTTCCATGGGATCGTTGACATCAAAGACGATGGTGGCCTTATTAGAGATAATGGTACCAGTAAGCAATCCCTCCAGGGGCATGACCGTAAATACCACACTTCCGTCGCCTTCGGGAGGATTGATGTTTGGCGGCAGGAAACCGGCCAAGGGATCGGTTGTAAATCTTTTGGTTAACGGATCGAGTGACAGGAACTGCCATGTCGCAATGCCCGTTGCCATATCCAGACGGGCCTCGATGCGGACAATGAGATCATTCCCCGGCCGCAAATCCACTTCGGTAATATATTCTTTTGAGCCGGGTGGAGGAATGACCAGCTTGTCACCAAAGGTAATAGGGCCGAGGCTGAACGTGCTTAAATCCATTTTATCCGGATCGAGCTGGTCTGTGATGATTACTTCTTGAGCGGGCGCACTGGCTGTTTCCACATTTTCAAAGAAAGTGGCATAACGCAAAGGTTCTTTGCCCGATACAAATCGCAATTGACCACTGCCTTGTGGCCCGACTTTGTCATTGGGGTCGGAAGAAAATACTATAGGTATGTTAAATACTGGGCCGAACAAACCTTTTGTTTTTTCAATAAGGAAATGATATGTGGCTACTAATTTATTGGAAGGATATCCATTTCGCTTCTCAATTTCGTGAATTATTGTTGGACTGCTGAATGGACCAGAATAAAGAGGAATTGTCGTACCATAGATAGCATTATATCCTTGGATCGCATTATTTAATTCCTCTAAAGCTGCATCCAAGCAGCTTATAAATGGAGTTTGATTGACGCCATTTCCAAAAAATGCAGATGCTCGTGTCCCCTCTTGTTTTAAATCTTTCAGTAACTTAGCAATTTCGTCATTGGCCGGGTCATTATCATTTTCAGCGTCTGCAATAAAAGTGGCAATACGCTGATCAGTCGCAAATGGTATTTTTGTTGTAACCAATGATTCAGTAGCTTGATCAACTAATGCCCCTAACTCATTTAACGGCATGATAGTACCGTCACTACGCAATCCCCAATTCTTTGCTGGCCGTTGCGCCGTTTGAAAAGCAACAGTTCCATACTTTCCATCTACATTATTTAAGACACCCTGCATTGTTGTTGTCTCAGTTCCATCAACTCCTAATCCGTAAGCCCATCTTATTTCTCCATTCCCCAAACTGATTCCATGTTGATTTTCATTCATATCTTTTACATACACGGTTACAAAATAGCCGGGGGGTATTGCAAAAGGATCCTTCACGGTAGGGGGATATAATGTTTCATAATCCGCATTGGCAGATGACAATAAACTGCTTGCACTATTTTGCGCTGCAAAAGATGAAGTTGCGGCTGTGCTTAAAGAATGTTCGGCATTTAGTGTCGCCCGTATTCCATAAGCATCTTGCAAATTAGAAGTAATACCGGTTGATATTCGTAACGGCGTAGTAAAACTTTGTGTTTTTACTCTTAAAGGTTCCACTTTTGTTTTACCTGACCCGAGATTAAAAACAGTGATTTGACGTTCTATTTCTCCTTCCAAAAATGTTTCATCAATATCCAAGGCGTGGGCAACCTCTGGGGATGTTTGCAGGAAAACATACGCGGAAACAACATCAACATTGCCTGAATTACCATAAGCTATCCAATACTTTTGCTCTCGTCCAGGGCGGATTTGAGCCTGTCCGATAATATCCACCCACAACTCCGGCGCGCGGCCTTCTTCGATGGTAAAACCGTTGGGCAAAGAAATCGTAGAACCGTCGGGATGGGTGACGGCGAGATCCCAGTCGCCCCGTGTTTGTCCAGTCAAATTAAATGTGGCCGTGAGCTTGGTGCCATTGTCGCTCAAGTTTAATGAATCTCCGACAATGTCCGCTTGGCCGCTGCGCGCAAATTTTACCGTCGAGCCATCAACAAATACGCTGCCGGAGATTATCACCGTTACACTTCCCGTATCCCCTCCTTTGCTGGGATAAATAGCCAGTTGATTCTGTACGATAACAACACTCCCGTTTTCGCCGTTGTGTCCGACCCCCAACCCGCCCAAAGCGGTTACTGATCCGGTAAATGTCGAAGGCTGCCGGTGAAAGATGGCAACCCTGCCTCCCCCTCCCCCGCCACCGGCGGCGGAACCTCCCGTGGGGCCGCTTTGCCCGCCATTAGCTGTAATGTTCCCCAAACCAGCGAACTTTTCCGTAATGATATAAATGCTTCCGCCGGCACCACCGCCTGCTTGAGATCCTTGAGGAAGCGCGTTGCCGCCATTGACAGATATAACGCCATCGACCGTCAGTGTATTGGCTACAGTCAACTGGATTTTCCCGCCGCCAACACCGCCACTGCTGGGAAAAAAAACATTGTTCGCGGTGAATCCCGGCCCTCCCCCACCGCTGCCGAACTCAACCGGCGCGGTCGGTGATCCATAAGGCAACCCGCCTGAAGAGATGAACCCTCCGGCACCGCCCCGGCCGCCGTACCCGCCACCGCTACCGCCAAACTGTGAGGCAAGGCCGGCCCCCAACCCCTGCCCTCCCGAATAGCCTTTCGCGTTGGCGGATACTTTTGACCCTTGAGCAAGAGAAAAATTAACCGCGTTGATCTTCAAAATTCCTTCAATCGTTGAATTCCCCAAAACTGAAACATCCTGAACAGAAAAAGAAGCATCTTCGTTTGCAAGAAGTGTCGAACTATTATCCAAGACCATGTCTGCAGCGGATAAAGAAATATTCTTTTCGGTCCCAATCACCGAACCGTTGTCAAGTGTCACTTTGTTAAATTCAAAAGGGCTGTCATTCTCCTGGAAACGCCAGGATTTGCCTGCGTAAAAATCGTTATTGGTCACGTCAAACAGTCCTACAGTCCCATTTCTACCAGTGCCGCTAATGCCCAATTCAATAACTCCAAACCCGCCTGAAGCGTCCACCGTGCCGGAAAAATTCCAATTCTTGTAGTAGACGGCGATCCTTCCTCCGCCTCCACCACCGCCGCGAGAAGGGCCTCCTGAAGCACCTTTAGCATGAATACTTCCCGTTCCTGTAATAGAATCCGTTGTGATGTGGATACTGCCACCGGAACCGCCTCCGCTTCGGCCATCACACGCGGTAATCGTCGCGCCGCCGTTACTGGTAATACTTCCATCCACCGTTAATACGCCTAAAATCTCCAAACGGATGCTGCCGCCTCCCGAACCGCCGCTATGCACGGGCCCTGTGGGGAAAG
The DNA here is from genome assembly GCA_016212005.1 of Candidatus Omnitrophota bacterium. Taxonomy (GTDB): domain Bacteria; phylum Omnitrophota; class Gorgyraeia; order Zapsychrales; family Zapsychraceae; genus UBA10015. Next base: position 4,277 of record JACRHP010000023.1, read on the forward strand.
AACAAACAAAACCTCCACCGCCGCTGCCTGAATCGGCAGGAAGCGTCGCGGAACCATAAATTCCTCCCCCTGCAGGAGGGACAATGGTCGCGCCTCCGGCACCGCCATAGCCTCCCCCGCTGCCTCTTGAAGAAGAACTGGTCCCGGCACCCGGTCCCTGACCGCCCGGATAGCCCTTGCCATCAGCCGTAATGACTGATCCCGCATCAACCGTTACATTATTCGCCGACAAAATAACATTACCGTTAAGAATCAGCTTCGCGCCGGCCGTGACAACCACGTCCGAATAAATATACGTTCCGGAATTCAAGACTGTATCGACGGCAACATTCAAATTCTGGGCCGTTGCATCAGATGAAAAAAGACATACAATAAAAAACCCGCCTCCTAGCACGGCCAAGAAGCGGGTACATTGATCTCTAAAATATTCACTGATTCGGTAACTGGCTATCCCGGGCATTATAGGATCCTTTAGTTTTGCGTCCTCATCTTCCGATGAGTTTGCCTTTGTCGTCGTTCACAAATTTTGAAAGTGACTAAATTTCTATACTGCCCTCCCCTTTTGAAAATAAAAAAGCCGAAGAACAAGCAGGAAAGAACCACTTCTTCCCTCTTCGATCTTCGGCAACCCAGCCGCCATGTTGGCCGCTCGCGCGGTCAATTTAGGCCTGTGGCTTTGCGTCCCCGTGTTTCCACGGGTTTACCCTTATCGAATCAAGCTATGGCAAAGATAACATATTTTTTCGCGAATGACAAGGCAGGCGTGCGAAACTTAAACGGGGTCGACGTACGTGTACTGCTCGCCGGCGTAGTTGCGAAAAATATATTTGCCCTCATTCATAACGCCCACAGTCCCTCCAAAAAATCCCGATAATGGACAATCTCGATCTTGCCTGTTTTTCTGGGCCGCTTTTCCAGGCACACACAGACGAGCCGCTTGAAATGATATTCATCCGCGATGGCCTCAAGCGAGCGCAAATCATCGGGCGTGATCACAGATTTCGCTTTCACCTCAACCGCGGTGTGATCATCGAGGATAAAATCCACCTCGAACCCGCTGGTTGAGCGCCAGAAACTCAAGTTCACCGGACGTTTATAATCGCTAAAAGCGGTCAACTCATGCATCAGAAAAGTTTCGAATGCCCCGCCGAATTCCGGCGTCCCTTCCCCGAGCAAAGAGCGCCCCTGCATCTGCCGCGCCACACCGGAATCAAAGAAATAATATTTGGAAGAGCTGACGGGTTTTCGCTGTCTTCCCCTTTTAAAAGGAGGCAATTCCCGGATAATCAGGGTGTCTTTGAGGATCTCGAAATATTCGTACACCGTCGTGCGCGCCACCTGCGCGTCGTTGGCCACATTCGTAAAATTCACGATGGTGGCGTTGCACAGCGCGGCCACTTTCAGAAAACGGCTGAAGGCCGGGATATTGCGGGTGGCCCCTTCCGCGATAATTTCCTGCTGCAAATAATTGCCGGTATAAGCCCCCAGGTCGGCGTCAGGATCGGAGGAAAAATAAATAGACGGGATCAACCCCATATTCAGCGCGCGCTTTAGCTCGAAATGCCGGCCCAGTTCCCGGGCGGTAAAGGGATAAAAATACTGCGTGCGCGCCCGGCCCCCCAGAAGGTTGACACCGCCGTGGCGCAACTTCCGCGCGCTGGAACCGGTTAAAAGAAACCGCACCCCTTTTTCTTCAATCAGCCGGTGCACTTCATTCAATAGATCCGGTAGACGCTGGATCTCATCAATCACTACCACTTTATCGCGCGGCGTGAGCTCCTCAGACACCCTTGCCGGATTGCGGGAGAGCTCAAGGAACAATACGCTATCTAATAAATTATAGACCCGTACATCTTTCAAAGAGTGAGCGATGAGAGAACTCTTCCCGGTCTGGCGCGGGCCAAACAGAAAATAAGATTTTTTCTTTAATAAGGCTTGTAAATCTACTTGGCGAGGAAGATAGTCGGGTATTGGGGAGATATCATTTGGCTTATTCATCGTCATATATTATGAAATATGACGACAATATTGTCAAATAATTTTTTCTCAAAAAGCTCAGATGGGATCTACGTACGTGTACTGCTCGCCGGCGTAGTTACGGATGGTGTAAGTATTCCCCTCGTGCTTGACGATATACTGCGGAGCGATCGGGATCTTTCCCCCGCCTCCGGGACCGTCGATAACGTACGTGGGAACGGCGTAACCAGTCGTGTGGCCGCGCAATTTTTCCATGATCTCGATGCCCGCGGACACCGGCGTGCGGAAGTGTTTGGAGCCGAGGATGGGATCGCACTGATAAATATAGTAAGGACGCACCCTTATTTTCAAAAGCTCGTGCATCAACTTTTTCATGACCGCCGCGTTATCGTTGATGCCTTTGAGCAGGACCGTCTGGCTTCCCATCGGGATACCGCTGTCCGCGATCAGGTCGCAGGCGAATTTCACGCGCTTGGTGACTTCCCGGGGATGATTGAAATGAATGCTCATCCAGATGGGGCTGTATTTCTTGAGCATGTTGACCAGCTCGAAGGTGACCCGTTGCGGCAGCGTGACCGGGATGCGCGTGCCGATGCGCACGAATTCCACGTGCGGAATGGACTTCAGTGTTTTGATAATGTGTTCCAGGACGCGGTCGCTCAAGGTCAGCGGGTCACCGCCGGAGATGAGGACATCGCGGACTTCCTTATGAGCGCGGATATATTCGAAGGCCGTATTGTAGGTCTGCATGCTCAACGTGCGATGCCCGTCGCCGACCATGCGGGAACGCGTGCAGTAACGGCAGTACATCGCGCACATCTCGTTGACCAGGAACAAAACGCGGTCCGGATAACGGTGGACCAGCCCGCGCACGGGGGAATTTTTGTCTTCGCCACAGGGATCCGCCATTTCCTCGGGAGTGGTTTCCAGTTCATATTGTTGCGGGATGGATTGCTTGCGGATAGGGCAATTGGGATTCTCCGGGTCGATGAGGCTCGCGAAATACGGCGGGATCGACATGGTCAGCTTGGTACCGGAACCATCAATCCCCTTCTCTTCGTTAGGGGTGAGGTTGACGATCTTCTCTAATACCTCTCTGGTCGTGATACGGTTGCGCAGCTGCCAGCGCCAGTCTTCCCAATCGAGCGGGGTGGCATCCTTGAAAAAACTGATGACGCGGTTTTCCTTGGCCGTCAGGCGGACGGTGGGATGCGCGGAAATTTCTTTGGGGGCAACATTGGTCACAGGGGTGGCTGGCATAAGTTCTCTTCTCCTCATCGGGAGCGTGATGGAATTTCCTCCCAGGTTTTGGTTTCTTTGGCGTCCAGAAGGCCGTATCGCTCCAGGGCGATGTTCAAGACCCTGTTCAAGGTGGCGTCATAGTCGGAGCCGAACACTTTCGGAAAAATACCAAAACTGTCCTGCGGGTCGAGGCTGGGCAAGGGATTGATCTCCAGCACGTAGGGGTTGCCCTTTTTATCAACGCGGAAATCGACCCGGCCCAGATCGCGGCAACCCACGCATTGATAGGCCCGCACCGCGATATCCTGGATCTTGCGCGTGAGGCCGTCGGAAATTTTCGCCGGGCAGACATAACGCAGATTGCTCGAGGAGATGCGTTCGAACGTGTAGAACTCGTCGCCCAGCTCCACGTCGCCGTCGATGCTGACCTGGACAACCGGCATCGCCTGGGCGGGGTCGTTGCCCAAAACAGCCACGGTAAACTCCGTGCCGGAGATGAACTCTTCCACCAGGGCCGGCTGTTTGTAAACGGTATTGACCAAACGGACCTGGCGCTTGAGCGCTTCCAGATTTTCGACACGGGAATCCCGGGAAATACCTTTGGAAGAACCTTCGTGGGCGGTCTTGACGATCAGAGGATAACCGATGGTGTTGAGTTTCTCCAGCCCCTCGGCCGCGGCGGCGGCGAAAAAACGCGCCGTCGGGATACCTTCGGAAATAAACATTTTTTTGGCGACGATCTTGTCCAGCGTGATCCCCAGCGTCAGGGCATCGGAACCGACATAGGGGACCCCCTTCCACTCCAGGAGGACCGGCACCTGCGATTCACGGTTACGCCCGACGGTGCCTTCCGAGATATTAAACACGATATCGACGCCCAGATGGTCCAGCCGGGACAAAAGATTTTTGAAATTACCGATTTTTTTGACCTTGTGGCCGCCCTTCTCAAAGGCCTGGATAACCCGGTCGATCGTCTGCGGCTTGTCCAGCTCCGCGTTGATGTCAAGAGGGTCCCCGGGCTTGCTCACCCAGTCCGTTTTTAAATCATATGTTAAACCGATTATTTTCCCCATTTTGTCCTCAGTTACCCCCGCTGTTTTGTTTCTTGTCTTTGATATAAGGAAACAAAACAAAGCGCAGCCGAGTAGGCTCCCCTTCGGGGAGGGGTATTTGCCCGCCTCTGCGGGCAAATAAAAAAGGAACCCGCGCGCTGCCTGGGTTCCTAGCTTCCCTTATGATTGTTCAATTGATCCTGTTCTCCGCTTGTAAAATTCCCAAAAAATATTTTTATTTTTTAAAATAACTAATTTTTTTTAACACGCGGGGGGGAAAAAGTCAAGACTTTTGAATTCTTTCAACATATTAACGGCTTTTCTCCACTCCTTTACGCGCGCAGTATTCCCGAATGCCGCACCGTGAACACAAAGGAGAGACCGGTTTGCAGACATTCTGCCCCCATGTCACCAAAAGCGCGTTATAATCGATCCAGTGCTCCGGGGGGAGTTTCTTGCGCAACATCATCTCCGTGTCATAGGGCGTGCGCGTGCGCACGTAGCCCAAGCGATTGGAAATGCGGTGCACGTGCGTGTCCACGCAAATTCCCGGCAAACCAAACCCTTCCGTCAGGACAAGGTTCGCGGTCTTGCGGCCGACACCTTTCATCGTCAAGAGCGTATCCATATCGCCGGGCACTTTCCCGGCGAATTTCCCGATGACGTCGCGGCAGATGCCCAAGATCACCCGCGCCTTCGTCCGGTAGAATCCAACGGGATAAATGAGCTTCTCGATTTCCTGTGGCTTTAACCGCAACATTTCCTGCGGTGTCGTGGCCGCGCGGAACAGCCGCTCGGACGCCGGCAAGGTCGTTGCATCTTTAGTGCGTAAACTTAAGATGCAGGAAATCAAAACGAGAAACGGGTCCTTCCATTTCTTGCCGACCAGCGTGACCGACGGGTCAGGGAGGTCGCGCATTTCCTTTTTCAGGATGCGGATAACTTGATCTATATTTTGACTGGAAACAGTCATTAATTTTTTAGTCGTCAGACATCAGACGTCAGTCTTCAGACAAATCTGACGGCTGATGACTGATGACTATTGAGTTTATTTTTCAGCAATGAAGGAATCCCAACATCAACGACGACAATTTTCCCAATTTGCCGCGGGCCGTGACCCTTGAAAAAACCTTTTTTGGGAAAAGTGAACGTCACCGTTTTATCCGCCTTGACGCAGACGCCATAAATAGCACCGGTCGTTCCATCCAGGCCGGACGGAATATCAACGGCGACGACATATTTCGCTTCGCGGTTGATCGTTTCAATGGCGCTGCGAAAAGGTTCCGCAATCTCGCGGTTGAGCCCGACGCCGAAAATGGCGTCGACAACGACGTCGGCGCTGGCGATTTCCCGCAGGGGCACGGCATGCCGTGCCCCTACCTCTTGAACAGGATATTTTATTTTCTTCAAAATCCGGCAATTGACGGCCGCGTCGCGTTTTAATTGGCTGGCTTTGCCGACCAGAAATGTTTTTGCCGGGATCCCGGCATTCATCAGATGCCGCGCGACGACAAATCCGTCGCCGCCGTTATTCCCCACTCCACAAACAACACAAACACGCGGCTTCTCCTGACTTCGTCAACTGGACACCCCAAATTATGAGAATTCATGCATAAAATTGGAAAAATGTTCCAAATTTGCCCTAAAAATGGGGCACCCAACTAAAGGTTATAATTTTTATTTTCTCGACGATGACTCTTTGCAAA
>JACRHP010000024.1 GCA_016212005.1 Candidatus Omnitrophota bacterium
AGACGACGAGGTCCTCATCGACTGCGGATTTTTTGTCAACTGGCCGGTGACAAAGGAAGGACTGAAAGGCCTCGACCTCTCCGGTGAGATGTCTTACACTTACACGGCCTCGATCGACCGCGTCATCGACGGCGACACGCTTCTGGCGCTCGTTGAGGTTGGCTTTCGGATCATCGTGCGTGACCGCCTGCGCCTGCGCGGGATCGACTGCCCGGAAGTCGGCACGCCAGAAGGAGACCGGGCCAAAAGATTCGTGGAAAAACTCCTGCCGGCAGGTGCCACCATTGTGCTCAAATCGCACAAGGACAGGACGGACCAGCACGGGCGCTTTGTGGTCGATGTTTTCTACAAGCAAGGAATCGAGGACGCTCGCGCCATCATCAAGGACGGCATGTACCTTAACCAGGAACTGCTGGATAAAGGTTACGCGACGAGGTATTAGGTTGCACCCGGTCCTGCTTACCCCGACGCCGAAACGCCCCCATCTTCAGATGGGGATGGAAGGCGTTCCGGTCGGCCCAGCACAAATCTCTGATTTGTGCTGGATTGGTCCCATACAAAATATTCATTTTGTGTGGGAGATTCCGCCCCGCAGAATTTCGCAAAAACAGGAATAGTGGACTTCAGTCCGCGGGGCTCCACCATCCATAGGGCAGGCGAGGAGTGGTTGAGCCAGGGCGAAACCACGGTGCGGATGGCGGAATGAAAAATAAAACGGCGCCGGGCAAAAAGTCTGTCACGCGGATGAGTTCTCGCACGACGACAGAGGGACACGATCTTAATGCGATGGTTTTTGCCTTGGCCGGATTGCTTGTTGTTCTAATCAAGGGGGTGTGACCGTCATGTGGTTGGAGTTGGCTTTGATCCTGATCGTTTTTCTCGGGGTGGTCATCCTGGGGAGCAGCCGCCTGGGGACGATGATCCAGCTTTTCGCGGCGCAGTCGCTTGTCTTGAGCGCGACCCCCTGGCTCGTCCATCCGGGCAAGCACGCGGTCGTTCTGGCCGTCGGGACGGTCGTCATCAAGGTCCTTTTAATGCCCAACCTGCTTTTCTGGGCGATGCGGCATGTGTCGATCCGCCGGGAAGTCCAGCCCCTGATCGGCTACGGCAAGACGTTGCTGCTGGGCGGTTTTCTCATCGGGGCGGCCTTTTTGATCTCGTCCCGGATGGACCTGCCCGTCAGGGAAACGTCGAATTTGCTGGTCCCCTGCGCGTTTTCCGTCATCATGATCGGGTTCCTGCTTTTGGTCAGCCGGTTCAAGGCGATCACCCAGGTCGTCGGTTACCTCGTCATGGAAAACGGTATTTTCCTCTTCGCCCTTTTATTGCTGGACAAGACCCCGCTTCTGGTGGAGATGGGGATCCTGCTGGATATTTTTGTCGGCGTCCTGGTCATGGGGATCGTCATCAATCATATCAACCAGGAATTCGGCAGCGCGAGCACGGTCAATTTGACGAATTTGAGGGATTGATACTTCGACGGCCTTTTTAAGGCCGCTCAGTATCAACCCTGAGCACCCCGGGTTTTTAAGACTGGATTAGTCGAAGGGTTGAACTTATGGAATTATTTTTGTTGACGGGGTTCCCGGTCTTGATGGCGGCGGCCGTCTTTTTTTTGCGGCAAGACGGGATAAGAAAGATAATCCTTTTCTTCACGGGTTTTGTCCATTTGTTCGTGACGATCAGCTTCTGGCACCGGCCGCGCGACGTCCAGTTCAACCCTTTTCTGGGATTCGACGCCTTGGGCCAGCTGGTCCTTAACCTGGTCAGCGTTTTGTTCTTTGTCATCGCGATCTATCTCATCGGCTATCTGAAAGAAAAGAGGAAGCGCTCCAACGGGATCTTCCTGGGGTGTCTGTTGTGCCTTCTTTCGTCGATGACCCTGGTCACCATGAGCCGGCACATGGGGTTATTATGGATCGCCATCGCCTCGACCACTTTATTGAGCGCCCCGCTGATCAACTATTTCCGAAAACCCCAGAGCATTGAGGCCACCTGGAAATATCTGCTGATCTCTTCTCTGGGGATCGCCCTGGGCCTTCTGGGCACGCTTTTTCTGGCGATATCGGCGACACCCGTCAAGACCATATTTCTGGCGGATATCCTCGATCACGCGCCGCTTCTTTCTCCGTCGTGGTTGAAGCTAAGCGCGATCTTTCTTCTGGTGGGGTACGGGACAAAAATGGGACTGGCCCCGATGCACACCTGGAAACCCGACGCCTACGGCGAGGCGCCGCCCCCCGTGGGGGCGCTCATGTCCGGCGCCATAACCGCCTGCGCTTTTCTTGCTGTTTTTCGCGTCGCCCAGATCTGTTTTCACGCCGGCCTGCAGGAATTTATTTCCCCCCTATTCATCCTTTTGGGGATCTTGTCGATGGCCATCGCCGCGGTCTTTATCATGGGGCAAAAAGATCTTAACCGGATGCTGGGCTACTCCAGCGTCGAGCATATGGGGATCCTGGCGCTGGGGATAGGCTTGGGAGGGGGGGCCGTCTGGGCGAGCCTTTTTCACGCGGTCAATAACGCGTTCGCGAAAGCGCTGATCTTTTTGGTGTCAGGGAACCTTTATCAGGGGTTCCGGAGCAAAAAGATCGAGAACATCCAGGGCGTCATCCACCGGTTCCCCGCGACGGGGATATTCCTGGTCCTGGGTTTCATCGTGATCATCGGGTTTCCCCCGTTCGGGATCTTTTATAGCGAACTTTTGATCTTGAGGGAAGCGATCGTCACGCAACATTACTGGGTCGTGTTCCTTTATTTTCTGTTTTTGTCGGTACTTTTCTTTGGTTACTCCAGGATCGTTCTGGGGATGGCGTTAGGCCGGCCGCCGGATAACGTCCCCGTCGAAATTAAAAAGGAAACCTTTTTTATGATCGCGCCGTTGGTCATTTTGCTGGTCGTCCTGTTTTTCTCCGGGGTCTTTGTGCCCGGGCCTTTTTACGATCTGCTTGATGGAGCCGCCGCGCTTCTTGGAGGAAGATAAAGTGGAGCCGCAAGAATTTTACCCCGACGCTGGAACGCCCCCATTTTCAGATGGGGATGGAAGGCGTTCCGGTCGGGATTCCGCCCCGAGGAATCCCGCAGTGAAAGGTGCCGCGGACTTGAAGTCCTCGGGGCTCCACGCGCGTAATGGACAAAGCTGGGAATTGGACGGCGTCCCTGTTTTGGAGGAAGGGCTGTTTCGCCGGAAAATTCTGGAGGGATGTTCCCAGGGCGCGAGACTCGTCAATCTCTTCGCTTGCGCGCAAGACAAGGGTGGGGACGTCAGGATTTTCGCGATGTTAGGGAAAGACCAGGAAGGGAAATTGCCGGTTTTCTGCACGCGCGTCCCGGCGGCCAGGGCTTCTTTCCGGTCGTTGACACCGGAGCTTCCCCAGGCGCATATGTTCGAGCGGGAGATCGCCGAGCAATTCGCCGTTACGCCCGCCGGGCATCCCTGGCTCAAGCCGGTGCGGTATCACCGGAACTACCGCGATGTTCCGGACCTGTGGCCGGAGGTGGCCGCAATGCCTGTCCCCGGGGTGTATCCTTTTTATCGCGTCGAGGGGGAGGAGGCGCACGAAGTCGCCGTCGGGCCCGTCCATGCCGGGATCATCGAGCCGGGACATTTTCGTTTCCAGTGCCACGGCGAAGAGGTCCTGAACCTGGAGGTCCAGCTGGGGTACCAGCACCGCGGCATTGAAAAAATGATGGCAGAGGTCTCCAGTGAGCGGGCGGTGCTTTTGGCGGAATCCATCGCCGGCGACACCGTGATCGCCCACGCGACGGCGTATTGCACTATCCTGGAATCGTTGGGCGATCGCGAGATATCGCCCCGCGCGCAGGCCATCCGGGCCGTCGCGCTTGAGCTCGAGAGGCTTTCCAATCACGCGGGAGATCTGGGCGCGTTAAGTACGGATATCGGGTTCTCGCCGCCGGCGGCGTATTTCGGCAGGCTCCGGGGAGAATTTTTGAATTTATTGATGGAGCTAAGCGGCAACCGTTATGGAAGAAGCTTGTGCCGGCCCGGCGGGGTCTTGTTCGACCTGGACCAAAAGATGGCGGAGGATTTCCGGGGGCGTCTTTTGACCGCCCGCAAAGACCTCAAGGAAATATCGGACCTCTTTTTTGGCAGTTCCTCGGTCCTCTCCCGGATCGAAGGGACAGGCATCGTTTCCAATCAGGCGGCCAGGGAACTGGGGCTCGTCGGCCCGGCGGCGCGCGCGTCGGGAGCCGGGGTCGATGTGCGTACGGATTACGCTTTCGGGATGTACCGCTTTCATCATATCCCGATCTCCACCGTGGCCGCGGGAGATGTTTACGCCCGGGCGCTGGTCCGCTGGCTTGAGTCGCAGCGGTCTCTGGAATTTCTCCTGGATATTTTGAACCGGATCCCGGAAGGAGAGCTGTGCGTGAAGATACCGGCATTGAAGCCGGACCATATGGCGTTGGCCATGGTCGAGGGATGGCGCGGGGAGGTCGTCCACGTGGCGATGACGGATAGCCGTTGCGGGATCGCGCGCTACAAGATCAAAGATCCTTCTTTTCATAACTGGAGCGGTCTGGCGATGGCGGTACGCGGCGGCCAGATCTCCGATTTTCCGCTGTGCAACAAGAGTTTCAATCTCTCGTACGCCGGGCATGATCTTTAAAGTAAATTCGAAGCACAAAATGCGGATTTAAGGAGATTCATTTATGTGGAGCGTGATCGTCAATTGGTTTAAACAGGGGTTCCGGACGTTGTCCTATCCCCGGGAAGTCCCCCCTTTCCCGAAACGTTTTCGGGGAAGACCCGTAGCGGGCAAGGAAGCGGTGGATATGGGCAAATTGCTGTTTCAGGAAGATATCCCGGGGGTAACGTATACGCGGGACCACCGGATGGCGGTCTCCCGAAAAGAGGACCTGGTCCTGCACGGCGACACGGTGAAGCTGGCCGCCGCGCTGGACGAAAAAACGAGAAGGATTTTCGGGCGGTCCCTTAAGCTGCGCCAGGTTTGCGCGGGCGGTTGTAACGGTTGCGAAGGAGAGATCCAGGCGATGAACAATGTCGTGTTCGATCTTTCACGTTTTGGGATCCAGTTTGTCGCCTCCCCGCGCCACGCCGACGGCCTGGTGATCACGGGCCCGGTCACGAAGAACATGGAGCTGGCTTTAAAAAAGACTTATGAAGCGGTCCCTCATCCGAAGATCGTCATCGCCGTCGGGGCTTGCGCGATCAGCGGCGGCCCTTTCCAGGGAGGAAGGGAAGTCCATGACGGAGTCGATGGCCTGGTCCCTGTCGACCTGTATATCCCCGGCTGCCCCCCGCATCCGTTAACGATCCTGGACGGACTGCTGCGGCTGCTGGATAAACTGGGCCCTGATAGAAGATAAGATGGATACCGCCGCGAAAAAGAAAAGTCTGGACATATCCCTGTACAAGGGGGCCTTCGGGGTTTTGATGACGGGCCTCACGCAGGAATTTTTTACGCCCTTTATCCTCTTTCTGGGGGCCACGGCGCGCCACGTCGGGATCCTCAACGGCACGATGAATCTGTTTTCTTCCCTGATCCAGCTTTTCAGCGCGGAGATCGTCGAAAGGTTCAAATCGCGCAAAAAGATGGTCAGCGTTTTTATCATCGTCCAGCTGGCCGCCTTGTCGGTCATCGTCGCGCTGACCATCGCGGGGCGGATGCATTACTGGATCTTCATCTTCCTGGCCGTCGTGTTCGTCGCCGCGGGAACGTTTTTCCAGCCCGCGTGGGCGAGCTTTCTCTGCGACCTGGTGGGGGAGAGCAAGCGCGGGGAATATTTCGGGTGGCGAAGCCGGACGCTCGGCCTCTTGGGCGTCGCGGGCATGATCACCGGCGGGTTGATCCTGCACGGCATGGAACAAAAAAATCTGCTGTACGGTTTTTGCCTCCTTTTGGGACTGGGATTGCTCGCCCGGTCAATGTCGTTTTTATTCCTCCAGCGGATGCGGGAACCGCCGCTGACCTACAGCAAAGAAGACGTTTTTTCTTTTCTGCAGTTTTTTCTGCGCCTGAAAAAAAGCAACTTCGCCAAATTCGTCCTGTTCGTGTCGGCCATGAATTTTTCCGTGAATCTGGCCGCGCCCTATTTCGCCGTGTTCATGCTTCAAGACCTGTCGTTCAATTATTTTCTTTACGCGATGGTCACTATCGCCGCTCCGCTGGCGTTATATCTGACGGTCCGCCGCTGGGGCCAGCACGCGGACAAGGTCGGCAGCCTCAAAGTCCTGCAGTTGACCTCCAAATGTTTTCCTTTGATCCCGCTTTTGTGGATCGCCGACCAGACGCCGTGGTATTTATTGATGGTGGAGACCTTCTCGGGGTTCTTGTGGGCGGGGTTTAATTTATGCGCCGCAAATTTTATCTACGACGCGGCCAGCCCGCAGAAACGCACCCGCTGTATCGCTTATTTTAACGTGGTCAACGGATTCGCGCTTGCCTGCGGGGCGCTCTTGGGCGGATTTATCGTCCGGTATCTGCCGCCTTTGTTCGGCTATAAGCTCCTGATGCTGTTTTTCATTTCCGCGATGTTGCGTCTGGTGGTGTCCTGGACCATGCCGCGGATGCTCAAAGAGGTGCGCCACGTGGAACACATCAAAAGCCTGGACCTGTTCTTTAGCATGATCCGTTTGCGTTCGATCCCCGGCATTGACCGCAGCAGTCTGCGCAACGCCCAGACTTAAAAACAGCATTACAATCAGAGTGTCAAGTTGTTATCCCCAATAGGTAAATGTTTAGCCCGCTAAACATTTACTTTTTGCATTACATTATTTAACATTTATATCATAACTATATGTAATTAATGTAGTTGTGATATTACAATTATATTGCATTTATATTCCAATGTGTTAAACTAGATTTTATGGAAAATCAAAAATCGTGGATATTAATCGCTAAAAAATATTTAGCGGCCAGTTTCAACCCTGTGGCTCATGAGTTAAATGAACTGGATTGGAAACTTTCTTTATCGGAGGATAAAAATAAATTTTCCCACCATATTTCCGCTTTCGCGAACCAAAAAGGGGGCGGTTTTTTTGTTTTTGGTATCACTCCAAAAGGTGATGAAGCGGGGATAACAAACGATGAAGGTCAGGAAATTATTCGAAAATTGAGCAATTTAGCCAGGGAGTCTGTTGAGCCTTAGCAAAAGATCGATCATTTTTTCGATGACAGCCGCCAAAACCCGCTGCTTTTTATTCATATTCCC
>JACRHP010000025.1 GCA_016212005.1 Candidatus Omnitrophota bacterium
AATAGTTCTTCTGATCAAGTTCCCTAATATTCACTAGACTTCATTACACTATAATGCTTTTACTTTGTCAAACGATTTGGGACTTATTTTGCGCTAAAGGGTTGGAAACCAAGAAATCCGGGATAATGAGTGAGGAAATGACCGGTGGCAAACGGCCTAGTAAACGACATTCACCGACAGGGAACTGGTATCATAGCCCGCAAGGCCGGGGCCGCCCAGATTCATCGTGACCGTAAACTGCCTTGTTCCCAATGTTTCGGTGTACGTGATGGTATTGCCCGGAGAACTGCTCCATTGGTTGGCATAAAGAAAAGGGATCGCCCCGAGGGCAAGGTATTGGGCCTGGATATTTTTTGCTTCGCCGGAGGTATTGACGACCTGCGTGACGTTAAGGCTGACGATGCTCACCGTAAGGATCATCATAACGATGATGATCAATAAAACCGTCACGAAGACGATCCCTTTTTCATTGGCGCGTAACTGACGCAACATAAAATTTTCTCCTACCCCGCTGCACGGCTGTCGCCGATGTAACTCTGACAGCGCGGACACATCTGGATCTCCCCTTCACCATAACTGAGAAAAACATGCGTGCAATAAGGACACTGCCGGACCTGCGCCTCATCCAGTGTCGTCGTTTGCCCCCTGCGAAAATTATAAAATATCCATAACAAAAAAACAAGGCACAGCGGGACCGACAAAAAAATGGCAACGGCCAAAAGGAGATCGACCTTTATCATCAATGGGGCAATCTTAAAGGTTTGTAAGTATCCGCCCCGTAACCGGTCAAATCATCGCCGGCGGCACCGGCCCCCGGCCCGGCGGGAGGAGACGATAAATCGAACGCGGGTTTCAGCGTGAGTTTTTTCTGGACGCCGGACACCGTTGGAAAAACAGGTTTGCCTTCCCCTTCCCGGAAAAAGGGACGCGGCGCTCGTGCCCGGGACTGGACGAGCGAACCATCCGCATCATCGAACGACAACATCTCCTGGCTATTATCAAAAGAGACAGTTTTTTGGGAATTCCCGTTCCAGCCGGCACTGCCGGGGATGTCCTGCTGTTTCAAGACAGATCCGAGAAAAACGAACACCGGCCGAAAACTTTCGGGAAAAACGGGAAATGTGAACACAAAGACACCCAAGACGATCCAATGGATAAAAAAAGACAAGAGTAGCGCTTTAACAAACAGATGTCGCACTGGTCCTCAAACCGTTTTACCGCTCCTGGTCGGTGGCGATATGGATGCGCTCGATTCCCAACTCCCGGCACAGGTCCCATACATCCACGACACGGCCCATGGAAGCCCTGCGGTCCGCGCGGATCAACAAAGACTGGTCTTTATGCCCCTGGAGTTTCGCGTTGAGTTCCTTGAGCGTGATGATTTCGCCGTTGAGATAAATGACGTTTTCCCTGGCGATGGTCACGATGAGATTCTCATCCTTGACCACATCGCTGGTGACCGCCTTCGGCAGCTTCACGTTGATCCCGGACTGGAGCGTGAACGAAGAGGTCAGCATAAAGAATATAAGCAGCAGGAACATCAGGTCGATCAGCGGCGCGATGTCGATCTGCCTTAACCCGTGCTCAAGTTTGGTGTGTCTTTTGAATTTCATGACATCAGGACTCCAGGGCCGCCGGCTCAACGGCGCCGGCCTGCGCGATATGCGACATGAAATTGATCAATTCGGTCGCGCTGCGCTCCATCTCCAGGACAAACCGGTTGATGCGGCTCACGCAGTAATTATAGACGACGTAGGTCGGGATGGCGACCATCAGACCCGCCACCGTCGTCAAAAGAGCTTCACTGATCCCGCCGGCCAGGTCCCCGGGGGTCACCGGGTTCAATGACGCCGCCCGTACCTGGATCGTGTGAAAACTGCTTGTCATGCCGGTGACGGTCCCCAAAAGCCCCAGCAAGGGGGCGATGTGCGCGATGGTGGCAACAGCCCCCAGGCGGCTTTCCATTTTAGGGATCTCAAAAGAGCTCGCGTCATCCATGCTCTCCTTGATCTCGTCGTGCGCGGCCCCGAACTTCAGTATTCCTGCCTTGAAAATCTTGGCTACCGGCGACGGGCTCGCGTCGCACAACTGGACCGCCTCCCTGATCTTGTTGGCCTTGATCAGGGCGAAAATTTTGGTCTTGAATTGCGGCACATCGATTTTGATCATCGAGAAATAGACCAGTTTTTCAATAATGATCCCCAGGGCGAACAACGAACACAACAGGATCGGTATCATCACCGGCCCGCCCAGCTTGATAAACTCCCACGCGCTCATCCCCCATATGCCTTCCATAGTTCCGTTCCTCCTATCGCTCGTTTTTATTGAAGATATGCTCGTTGATCCAGTCGATCCGCTCCTGGGCGAATTTCAATTCGTCGGTCCCCAGCCGTACGACTTTTTCATAAGTGGTCCTGGCCTCGGGCCACTTCTCGTCGTCCTCAAAGATCCGCGCCGCCGCCAGATACGCCTTGACGACCCATTGGGTCTCCTTCGGATACAGATAAGCCAGTTTCAGGTACTCCTCGACCGCTTTTTCCCGGCTGTTCAAAAGCTCATTAACGTCCGCGATATTGAACTGAAGCTCGGCGTCATGGATATCTTCCAGCCCCTTGCCGGCGTTTAAAGCATTTTGATACGCCTCAAGGGCATGGGCATAATCCCTGTCCTTGCGGTAGACCGCGGCCATCTTCACGTAAGCGTCGCGCCGGAATTCCGGAGAAGTGGCGATAATGCTCTGATAGGTCGACAACGCCGAGTCCGAATCCAGTTCCTTCGAAAAAATACCCGCCAGGGCCAGACGGGCCTTGGCGTACAACGCCGCGTCGGCGGAACTATCGATCTTCCGGTACGCGCCGACGGCCTGCTCATATTCCCCTTTGGCCTGATGGGCCTGCCCCAGTTCATAAAAGGCCAGAGCTAACCTTGGGCTGCCGGGAAAATCAGCGATAAATTTTTCATAATACTTGATGGCGGTATCGTAATCAGCCGATTCCAGGGAGTGGTCCCCAAGCCATATCAAGGCGTCCTGGGCGACCAGCGTCCGGGGATATTTCTCGACCAAAGCCGTGAACCGTTTGACGGCTTCTTTCTCGTCGCCCATTTTATAATAACATTTGGCCATGCCCGTCTCAACGTTCTTGATCATGGCCGTTTCGGACGGGTAATTTTTGATGATGGTCTGGAATGTCTTCAGTGCGCCGGCATAATCCTGCAGGTTAAAAGCGGCCAGCGCGAGGAGGTAGGAAGCCTCCGCCAGGAACGGATTGTCCACTGCCGCATCGGCCAGAAACTGCCCCGCTTGGTCGCGGGTGGCCCCCCAGTCTCCTTTTTTAAAATACGCCAGGGCCATATAATAATCGGCGTCGTTGAGGTACTTGCTCTTGGGGAAATTGGTCTTCAGGGTCTGGAAAGATAACGTGGCCGCGTCGACCTTCTCCGCCTTCAAGAGCGCGATCCCCTGGCGGTACTGGACATAATCCGTGTAGGGACTTTCCGGGTAGTTGCGCAGGATGCCGTCGTAGACCTCGATGGCCTTGCTCATCTCGCCCACATCCTGGTACGCGTCGCCGATCTGGGTCAGGGCGCTGATCTTGACGGTCTTGTTGGCCGTCGTATTCTTGATGATCTCGAAATTCCTGATGGAATCATCCAGCCTGCCCATCTTCAGATACGACCACGCCAGTCCGAAATAAGCCTTCTCCAAAATTTCCTGGTACTCCTTTTCCTTCTCATTGCCCGAAGGGGAAGGAGAAGCAAACCTATCGATCAAACTCTGATAAGACCTGACCGCGTTGCCGTAGTCTTCCTTCAGATAAAAAATATTCGCCTGCCCCAGGTATGCCTCGCCCAGTTTTTTGCTGGAAGGGAACGCACTGACAAGTTCTTCGTACGCCTTCAGGGCCTGGTCATATTCTTTGGTTTCCATATAAACGCTCGCCCGCCCGAGCAGCACGTCGTCGGAGAGCATATTTTTGTCCCTGGCCAGCGCGTAAGCCTCGTCGAAATATTGCCGGGCCAGTTTAAATTTCTCCAATTTCATATAGCTCCACCCCAGGCTGACCTTGGCCATGATGATCAGCTTCTGGTCATACGCTGTTTCCGCGGCCTTGGCGTAATAGGTCACGGCGGTCAAAAAATCTTCCAGATAATACGCCGATTCCCCCATGTAAAAATAACCCTCCCCTTTGTGCGTGGATTGGGGATACTGGTTGATGTAAGCGTTAAAAAAGCTGATGCTGTCCTGATACTGCTGGCGCTGGAAGGCGATCTCCCCGAGTTTGTACTGGGCCTCTTCCGCCAGCTGATGGGTTGGGAATTTCCGGATAAGTTCGGTAAAAGCCTGCTGGGCCTTCTCCATCTGGTTTTGGTCAAAATAAACCCAGCCCAGCGAATAGTACGCCTGGGGCGTGTACATCGAGTCGGCGTAAAGCTTGACCACTTCGCTGTATTGTTCCTCGGCTTGACGGTAATCGCCGCCCTTCAAATACGTTTCGCCCAGCCAAAACAGGGTGGCGTCCTTAAACTGCGGCTCACCCAGGAGCTGATGAAAAACATCGTAGGCCTTCAGGTACTGGCCTTTAAAAAAATAACACTGTCCCAGCAGAAGATTGGCTTCCACGCGCCGGTCAGTCTGGGGGTACTGCTGCTGGAGCTGCTGGATATAGCGGATGGCGACGTCGTAAAATCCGTCTTCGAAGGCCTTCTGCGCGACGAGGAACAACTCCTTGTCACCGGGCTGCGGCGCCGCGCCGGCACGCGGAGCCGTCCCCAGCAAATACACGACAGCAGAGACCACAAATAAAAACTTAATTCCACTCAACCGTTGCAACATGGGCTCATTATAACAGGTTCGATTTTCTTTTGCGCCGATTATTTGAGCATTTACTGCAGATATTCCTTGAGGTAATGCCCCGTATACGATTCTTTATGCTTAACCAACTCTTCCGGCGGGCCGCTGAAGACCAGCCCTCCCCCTTGATCGCCGCCTTCGGGACCCAGGTCAACCACATAATCGGCGTTTTTGATCACTTCCATGTTATGTTCGATAACGAGGACCGTATTACCCTTCTCCACCAGCCGCTGCAGGACGCCCAAAAGCTTGTCCACGTCGGCGAAATGCAGCCCTGTGGTCGGCTCATCCAGAATATAAAAAGTGCTGCCCGTGGAAAGCTTGCACAATTCGCTGGCGAGCTTCACCCGCTGCGCCTCGCCGCCGGAAAGGGTCGTCGCCGCCTGCCCCAGCCGCATATATCCCAGGCCGACCTCCTGCAGGGTCTGAAGGGTTTTGCGCGCGCGCGGGATATTCTCAAAAAGCTTCATCGCGTCCTCGACCGACAGGTCAAGGACGTCCGCGATGTTTTTTCCTTTAAACTGGACCGCCAGCGTCTGTTCATTGAACCGTTTGCCGCCGCAGGCCTCGCAGGTAACGTACACGTCCGGCAGAAAATGCATCTCGATCTTGAGGATCCCGTCGCCCTGGCAGGACTCGCAGCGTCCACCCTTGACGTTGAAGCTGAAGCGTCCGGGTTTGTACCCGCGCATCTTCGATTCCGGCAGCCGGCTGAAAATGTCCCGGATATAACTGAACACCCCCGTGTACGTCGCCGGGTTGGAGCGAGGGGTCCGGCCGATCGGCGACTGGTCAACAACGATCACCTTATCGATATATTCGATGCCGTCGATCTTTTTGTGCCGGCCCGGCTTCTCTTTGGCGTGATAAATTTTCTGCGCGAGCGCTTTAAAAAGGACCTCCTCGACCAGGGAAGATTTCCCGGACCCCGAGACGCCCGTGACGCAGATAAACCGCCCCAGAGGGAGCGGCACGTCGATATTTTTCAGATTATTCTCCCGGGCGCCGATGACCTTCAGGTACTTGACGCCGGCCAAAGGACGCCGCCGGGTCGGGACAGGGATCTGGTAACGGCCGCTTAAGTACTGGCCGGTCAAAGATTTCTGCGATTTCAAAAGCCCCGCTACCGGCCCCGCGTAGATCACCTCGCCGCCGTGCTCGCCGGCGCCGGGACCGAGGTCAATAATATAATCCGCCCGGCGAATAGTGGCCTCGTCGTGCTCGACCACGATCAAGGTGTTTCCTAAATCCCGCAGGGCGTGCAGCGTCGACAAAAGCCGCTCGTTATCTTTCTGATGCAACCCGATACTGGGCTCATCCAGGATATAGACGACGCCGACCAGCCCCGAGCCGACCTGGGTGGCCAGACGGATGCGTTCGGCTTCCCCGCCGGAAAGCGTCGCGCTCTTGCGGTCCAGCGTCAGATATTCCAGACCCACATCAATACAAAAATCCAGGCGCCGCAGGATCTCTTTTAAGATCGGCGCGCTGATGAGCGTTTTGTCTTTGGAAAGCTTGAGGCCCGTGAAAAACGCCTTCGCCTGCGTTATCGAAAAGGCCGTGACCTGGGCGATGCTGCAGCCGTTGATCTTCACGGCCAGCGACTCGTCCTTTAGCCGCGCGCCCCGGCAGACCGGGCAGGGCAAGACCGACATATAACGGGAAATCTCGTCCTTGAGCCAGTCGCTGTCGGTTTCGCGAAACATCCGCTCCAGATAACGGACAACGCCCTCATAAGGCTTGCCCCAGATATTGTCCTCACAACCGTACAAGACGGCCTCCCGGAACTTCTTCGCCAGGTCTTTAAACGGCTGGTGGCGGTCGACACGGTAGATATCCGCCAGCTCGCGCATCACGGCGCGGTAGTACATCAGATACCCCCGGCGCCCGCGCTGCGCCGGGGCGATCGCGTTGACCCAGGGCTTGCTCTGGTCCGGCACCAGGAGCTCCGGGTCGATCTCCATGCGCGTGCCCAAGCCGTTGCACGACGGGCAGGCCCCGTACGGCGAGTTGAAAGAAAAATTGCGCGGCTCGATCTCGGGGATGCTGACCCCGCAGTCGACGCAGGCGTAATTTTCGCTGAACGTCTTTTCAGGATATTTATTTTGAAAATCGACGATCAGGATCCCGCCGCCGACGCCGAGCGCCGTCTCCACCGAATCGGTGAGGCGTTTTTTGACGTCGGGCTTCACCGTCAGCCGGTCGACCAGGACCTCGACATGATGGACTTTGTATTTATCCAGCCGGACGGGGTCTTCCACGTTGTAAAGTTTTCCGTCGACGCGCAGGCGGGCGAACCCCGCTTTGGCCACCTTTGCGCCAATGTCGCGGTATTCGCCTTTGCGGCCGCGCACCAAAGGGGCCAGGAGCGTGATCGGCGTGCCGGCTTCCAGCGCCATGATCTGCTGGACGATTTCAGGGGCGGTCTGGCGGTCGATTATTTTGCCGCACCGGTAACAGTGGGGGACCCCGACGCGCGCGAAGAGCAAGCGCAGATAATCGTAGATCTCGGTCTGGGTGGCGACCGTCGAGCGCGGGTTGCGGCTGGTCGTCTTCTGTTCGATGGAAATGGTCGGCGAGAGCCCGGCGATATGCTCCACGTCGGGCTTCTGCAGCTGTTCGAGAAACTGCCGGGCGTAGGCCGAAAGGCTCTCCACGTAACGCCGCTGGCCTTCGGCGTAGATGGTATCAAAGGCCAGGGAGGATTTTCCCGAACCGCTTAACCCGGTGACGACCACAAATTGATTGCGCGGGATTTCCAGACTGATATTCTTGAGGTTATGCTCTCTGGCGCCGCGGATGATGATGGAATCGGATGGCATGAGACGGCTGAAACAGACATCGCCATGCCCAGGGATTTTCCCCCGGGACATGGCGATATCCGGACAATAATAACGGTTTATCTTTTCTTCGACTTTTTCTTCTTGCCTCCACGGACCATCTTGGCGCAGGAGATATCCCCGTGCTTGTCAATAAAGTAGAGGTATCCTTTTTGCTTTTTGATGCCGGCCTTGGCAACCTTCTTGGCCTGGCCGCCTTTTTTGCTGCCGCGGGCCATCTTCGCGCAAGACACGTCGCCGTGCTTGTCCACGAAATACAGATACCCTTTCTCCTTCTTT
This sequence comes from Candidatus Omnitrophota bacterium, assembly GCA_016212005.1. Taxonomy (GTDB): domain Bacteria; phylum Omnitrophota; class Gorgyraeia; order Zapsychrales; family Zapsychraceae; genus UBA10015. The sequence goes on from JACRHP010000025.1 coordinate 7,972, forward strand.
ACTCCTACCTTCGCGACTTTCTGAGCCATCGACTCACCTCCCTTTCATTTAACTGCGGTTTTATGGAATTTTTACGTCCCTACATACGTCCCCAGGCAGAATTGCCGCAATGTCTGGACCGCGGACAAAACAGCCAGATAGCTTGTTTTCGGATTTTCCGGACAGACGACGTTTTCAGTGCGCGTGACGATCCGTCCGAAATCACCGGTCACCTCCACCTCGTGGGAATTTGTTTTGTATTCCGGCGAGGTCAAAATCCGCACCGCCATCTTGCCGCCGGCGCCCGAAGCCAGGGCCAGGGTGGCGGCCACGTTGATGTTCTGCGGAAAAAATTTGACGGAAGACTCGACACTGCCCTCAAAAAGGATCGTCTCTTCTTTTATTTTGGCGGGGTCGATCCCTTTTTTCTTCAGGTAAAGATTACCGGCAAAGCCGCTCAACGGCTTGCGGGTGGTGAGTTTTATTTGATGGATACTGGCGAGGCTTGCGGCCTTGACAGCGTCGACGCCGGCCACGGCGCCGGAGGGGATCAAAAGACGGCACCGCGAATCGCGCGCCAGCTGGAACAAATCCTTGGCCTTCAGGAGCTTCCCGACACTCATGGCGAGGACATGTTTTCGTTTCAAAAGAGCCTGCCGGATAATCTTTCGGGTGCTGCGCGCGTTGACGGCTTCGATCATAAGCTCACAATTCTGAACAAGTGATTTCAGAGAAGTC
>JACRHP010000027.1 GCA_016212005.1 Candidatus Omnitrophota bacterium
AACCGGCTGATCATCTCCTCGCGGGTCGTTTTAATCGTGTTAACCCGCACGCTCAAAATATCGGGTCGCGAAAAGCTGGCGATGATGTCACCGCAACGCACCTCTCCCGCAATCATCTTCAGACGTTCTAAAAATATAGGCGGCAACTCTTTATTCATTCTCGTTTCTCCAGGCGAGGACATTGTTTTATTCCGACAGCCGGACGATGATGCCTTTGCGGCGGGCGCGGCGCAGGACCGCCTTCATGCCGAGAAGCCCGAGAGCGAGATAGATCAGGACAAGGCCGAAACCTTTGATCAGGACATGCGTTAAACTGGGCGGAAAATCGAAATATTGACGCAAGTATTCCAAGAAATAAGTAATCGGGATCCACTGGGCCAGCCAGCGAAAAAACGGCGGCAGGGTCGTGATCGGATAATAAATGCCGCTAATGAGCATAAAAAGATAAGCGAACATCCAGGCTGTGATCTCGGCCTTCTGTCCGAAGGCCAGTAAAAGCACGTGGACCAACATCCCCAGAAGGAGCGCGCACCCGAATATACCGAAAAGAAATATAAGGACAACGCCCGCCGGAGGGAACGGGAAATGGAACAAAAGCCATGCCGCCAAAGCTAAAATGACGAAAATGAGCGTTCCGCGGATGATGCCGTTGAGCCAGGAGCCGAACAGATTTTCGGCAACCCCCACCGGCGTCAGTAAGGTCTGTTTCATGCTCTTGGACCAAACGTCGTATAAAAGGCCGTAGGCGACATCAAGCTGCGTGACTTGCAGGATCCCGGCGGAGATCGCTCCCGTCAGAACAAAGCCGAGGGCGTTTCTGCCCATTTGGACAAAATCCCCGAGAAGTCCAATAGAAACCAGGCTCACCACCGGCCAAAACAAGAGTTCCATAAATGAAAAGAAATTCCGGCTGCCGAAGATAAAATTCCTGCGGAAAAAAGTCCAGCAACGGATAAACCAGCCAACGACTTCGCGGGCTGGATTAGCAGAGGAGGTCACCATGTCTTCGGATAAAAACCTCTCCTCTGTATCCGCACGCTTCTGGCTGGAGGCCTCCGGCGGCTCGGTGGAGCGCGTCCTGGCCAGCTCGATAAACACCTGCTCCAGGGTTTTACCGCCATAAAGACGCTTCAGTTCCTCTGGGGCCGCTAGTTTCAGCACCTGGCCTTCTTTAATAAACGCGACCCGCTGGCAAAGCCGCTCGGCCTCGAGCATATTGTGGGTGGTAAGGAGCACCGTCACCGGAGATGTCCGCAGGATATCCAGGATCGTTTGCTGCAGCTTCACCGCCACGTCCGGGTCAAGGCCAATGGTGGGCTCATCGAGAAAAATGATCCTGGGGTCGTTAATAAGTGCTTTGGCGAGCGACAACTTTTGTTTGGTGCCGCTGGAGAGTTCGTCGAACGGCGTCCTGGCAAAACGCGTAAGCTCAAGCATCCCGAGGAGCTTGCTGATCTTTTCATCCAGTACCCGCGCGGACAATCCGTACAACCGGCCATAAAATCTCAAATTCTCCTCGACCGTCAGGCACCAGGGGAAATTAGGATACCCCGAGGACATATTAAGAAACGAACGCAGCGTCTTGAAATTTTGAGGCGTGGATTTTATCCCGAGGATCGAAACCGTTCCCGAATCAGGCAAAAGCAGGGTCGAAAGGATATTAAGGAGTGTCGTCTTGCCCGCACCGTTGGGGCCCAGGATGCCGACGATCTCGCCTTGGCGAATGGTGAGATTGACATCACACAAAGCGTGGATTTTGCGCCGGCCTTTGGCCTGGGAAACGAACGTCTTGTTCAGATTCCGCACTTCAATCGCGGCGGCCTCTGGCATTTTAAATCACCGACGCGAAGGCCCGGGACGGCGGCCCCCGAACCCTGGATGACGGCGGGCGCGGAAGGTCCTGGTCTGCGGTTTTTCGAATTCTTCCGCCGGGATCTCCGGGTGAGTGGCGACCGGCAACTGCTTGCGGATCAGCGCTTCGATATTCTTGACATCGCTTCTCTGGTCAGGGGTGGCAAAAGAAATGGCGTGACCTTTACAGCCGGCCCGCCCCGTGCGGCCGATACGGTGGACATAATTCTCAACGTCGTCGGGAAGGTCATAATTGACGACAAGCTCGATACGGGTAACGTCGATCCCCCGGGAGGCGATATCCGTCGCCACGAGGATCCGGTAGCGTCCGGATTTGAACCCTTCCAACGATTCGCGCCGTTGCCCCAGGGATTTGTCCGAATGGATCTCCGCCACGCGGTGGCCCATGTCGCGCACTGCCCGGGTGATCCGGTGCGCGCTGTGCTTGGTGCGGATAAATAAAAGGACCGGGCCGCGATACTGCGCCAGCACCTTGGCGAGCAGGATCATCTTGGCTTCTTTCTTGACGATGTACAGTTCCTGGGTGACATGCTCGGCAGTCGTTCCGGAAGGCGCAATCTCCACGTGCGTGGGCAGTTTCATATAAGTGTTGACCATCCGCATGATCGCCGGCGGTATGGTGGCTGAGAAAAGCATGGTCTGCCTCTCGCGCGGCAAGGACTTGAGGATCCTTTCCACCTGCGGGGCGAAGCCCATGTCGAGCATGCGGTCGGCCTCATCAAGGACAAGCATGTTCACCTTCGCCAGCGCGATATGGCGCCTCTCCATGTGGTCGATGAATCGTCCCGGGGTGGCGATAATAATGGCCGGGTGCCGGCGCAGGGCGTCTTCCTGCGGCGGCATGGGGGCGCCGCCGATCAGACAGGCGGTTTTCATCCCGAACGCGTGCGCCAGCACGCGCACCGCCTCGTCGATCTGGATCGCCAGCTCGCGCGTGGGCGCGAGCACGATTGCGACACCTTGCTTCTGGGCCAGATGCTGGATCATCGGGACGGCAAAGGCGTGGGTTTTCCCCGTACCGGTCTGCGCGATACCGATGACGTCCTTGCCTTCGATGGCGAGCGGTATCGCCTTGCGCTGAATCGGGGTCGGCGTCTTGAATTTAATGCGGTCGAATATTTCCAGGATCCGCGGGGCGATCCCCAGCCCGAAGAAACCTGTCCCCGCCTCGGTCGCCGCTTGCTGTTCGTGGTTATTATGTTTGGTCATAGGTAGGCACCTGCATGGTGGCCTTTCTCAAATACTCCCCCGCGAGGACTCGAACCTCGGACCCAGTGGTTAACAGCCACTTGCTCTACCAACTGAGCTACAGGGGAAAATTACCTCATAAAGAAACGAAGTTCTTGTCAACTTGCCCTCAAATGTGAAAAATTATACAGTAAATTCATTAAAAGTCAATGGGATACTCCAGCGCCAAAATAGTGATTTAATTTCTTGATAAGCCCATAAAGGGTTGTTACGATGTTGACAAGGTAAATTAAAATTTTTATTCGTAAAATTCCCGTGAAGACCCCACAAATTAACTTTTTTCTCCAGTTCCTCCTTTTTATTTTTTTGTTTCCCGTCGCGTCTTTCGCTGACGTCTCCTCCCCTGGCGAGAAAAATATCTCCAGCTCATCCCGCGACCACCTTATCCAGGAAAAACTCGACTGTGTCACCAGCGCCGTCAAGCTGACGGATGAATCTCAATGGGAACAGCTCTGTTCCACCTCCGGCACGGCGGCCACCCGGGGGAAACGGGAAGACATTATTACCCGGGCCTTAGACTCCACCGAAAAAAAACAAACTAGCCAGCCCGATGCCGAAGCTACGCCTCCACCTGCCTATGGACAAAAACGGGTTCAGAACGAGGCGGGAGAAGACCTTGGCGTTATCCAGCTCAAAGAACACGACGTGGAATTCGGGACCGAACTCTACCGCTACAGCTATAAAGAACCCGGGTTCAATCTGGAAATCAAAGGCCTGCAATTCGGCGTCGAGGGCGCGTATGTTTACCGTCCCGGGGAAGGAGACGCCTTGCGTTCGGATGTCCTGAACATGTACAAGTTTGACGCCAGGTTCGCTTTCGGGCCGGTGGATTACCATTCCGACCCTTCCGGGCAGCTGAAAGATGAAGATAATTACGCTTTTGAAACAAGAGGTGTCGCCGGATATGACCATTTTTTAACGAACAATTTCTTCTGACCGGGTACGCCGGCTTCGGGTTCCGCTATCTGAATAACGACTCTGGCGGGCGGCAATCGACCACCGGGGCTTACGGCTATGATCGCGTGTCCAACTATTTCTATCTTCCCGTCGGCGTTGAGGCGCTTAACCAGATCGCCCCCGGCTGGAAGATCGCTTCCAATTTTGAATGGGATATCTTTCTTGCCGGGGAACAGACCAGTTATCTCAGCGATGTCGACAGCGGCTACCCTGATCCGGAAAATAACCAAAAACGCGGTTATGGCGTGCGCGGGTCATTAAAAATCATAAAAAATACGGGACACGCGAGTTTATTCCTCCTGACTTCGTCAACTGGACACCCCAAATTATGAGAATTCATGCATAAAATTGGAAAAATGTTCCAAATTTGCCCTAAAAATGGGGCACCCAACTAAAGGTTATAATTTTTATTTTCTCGACGATGACTCTTTGCAA
>JACRHP010000026.1 GCA_016212005.1 Candidatus Omnitrophota bacterium
TGCAAAGAGTCATCGTCGAGAAAATAAAAATTATAACCTTTAGTTGGGTGCCCCATTTTTAGGGCAAATTTGGAACATTTTTCCAATTTTATGCATGAATTCTCATAATTTGGGGTGTCCAGTTGACGAAGTCAGGAAAATCTTCCGGGAAACGCGCGATATTGCGCCTGACCGCCAGATTAAGAGACTTTGTCGGCACCCCGTAAAGTTGCGCCAAGCTGCTATCAAGCAGCACTTTCTTTCCCCTGACAAGCAAGATCTTGTTCTCGATGATTTCAGATGGAACTAACGCGGCAGACATGATCCCTCCTTCTTGAAAATGGTTAATGTCTTGTTATTTCAAGGGGGAATCAAGCGATAATTGGGACTGGAATTACTGCGGGAGAACTACATCAAAGATAACCGAACGGAGTTAGTTTGTCAAATGACTTTTAGCGACGAGGAATCTTTGATCAATCGCAGAAAATACGACCGGTCGGGTTTGAGGTCGGATGGTGTCGTTGCAGGCCAGGAGTAGATCTGGTCGGGTAATTTGAAGGAGGGAAGATAGTCGCGCAGGAATGACTGGATCTCCTTTTTGGAAATGCGGGTCCCCTTTTTGATCTCAACAAACGCCACGGGACGTTCACCGAATTCCTCATTCTTGACCGGAACGACCACGGCTTGCACGATGCCCTCGATGTGACACAAATGCCGCTCGATCTCTTCCGGCTGGATATTTTCACCACCGGAGATGAACATATTGTCCTTGCGTCCCAGCACGGTGAGCGTCCCGTCCTCATTCAGACAACCCAAATCGCCGGTGTGGAACCAACCTTCTTTATCCAGCGCGAAGCCGATTTTCTCTCCATTTACATACCCCTGAAAAAGCGCCTTGCCTTTGACCAAAATTTCGTTATCATCCGAAATTTTCACCTGGACGCAGCGTAAAATCTGCCCCACGGGCAACGGATCTTCTTTGGTTAAACGTTTCGAGGTGGCGACCTGCGAGGCCATCTCCGTCAAACCGTACGTCACGTGAATCGGCAAAGAAGCGTCAATCGCTTTGCGGATCAGGACATCAGGAATCGCGCTACCGCCGATCAAAATGGCTTTCATTTTCTGCAGCACGCCGACATTTTTCGGGTCACTTAGAAGCCGGTGTAACTGTGTGGAGACCAGAGAAACGTGCGTGATATTGAACTTGCGTAACGAATCGGCCAGATCTGCGGAAGGCTCGGGCACCACAACTGTCCCGCCGGCTAAAAATGTCCGCCAGATGATTCCCAGCCCGCCGACATGATATAAAGGTAAAGACAGCAGCCATCGGTCACCGGGTGAGACCGGAATATGTTCGTTGGCGGCCAGGGCGTTCTCATAATGATTGCCAAAGCTGTGCGCGGCCGCTTTGGGCTCGCCGCTCGTGCCCGAGGTGAACATAATGTCCGCGGGGTCATTAAAGACATATTCGGTTTCGGCGTCGGTTCCGGGGACACGTACCTTTTGATCGGTACGTGTCCCCGGAATAGAAGGAATAGACGCGAGCGTCCGGGTACAGGAAATATTCTTCAAAGCTGTCTTGACCCCTTCTTCCGGCAGACGCGTACTGACAAGGCAAGTAACGGCCCCGTGACGCCATAAGGCAAAAAGAGCGATGATGTATTCGATCGTGTTCGTGCTGATGATAGCGACGCGCTCGCGGGGTTTGAGGTCGAGCTGCTTTAAATGGATGGCATCGTTTAATTGCGGGTAAGTAAGACTGCGGGTACTGCTGACAAGGGCGATTTTATCGCCGTGGTTTCTGCCGTTCTCAAAAACGGGGCACGTGATACGCTCGGTCATGGGATCTCTTTAAGGAGGGTAAAGTCGATGTCCTCTTCCTGCGGCGAGCGCCGGCGGATATCGATCTTGCCGTGGCGGATCAACACCTTTTCCTTCAACAGATCCTGCTGGAACCATTTCAGGGTATCCAGCCCGGCCGCCTGGTCGCGCACGGTGCAGCCGGCCAGGTTCGCCAGCGTGAGGATCCCCAGCCCGGATTCGAAGGACGAACTGATCAGGGCGCTTAAACCCAGGGCCTGGGCCTGCTGCATGTATTGCCAGGTCTTTTCGATCCCGCCCAGCACCGTCGGCTTTAAAATAAGCACATCGACGCCGTCCATGCTTTTAAATTCATCGAACGACAATTTGGCCAAGGACTCGTCCAGCGCGACGGGGATCATCGTCTCCTGATAAAATTCCGGCGTCTGGTAAACATGCTTCAAGGGCTCCTCGATATACGCGACCGTGCTGCATTCGATCTCCCGGCCAAAGCGTACCGCCTCCTCGAATTCCCACGCCTGGTTGGCGTCCAGATGCAGCAAAACTTCGCCCTGCAAAACATCGTTGACCGCCTTGACCTTCGCCGCGCTTTCCTCGACCGGACCGCGCACCTTGAGCTTCATGTCCTTGAAACCCTCTTGTTTGAACTTCCTGGCCTGACCCTGGACCTCCTCCAGGGTCCCGTCGAGCAAAGCGCTGACGCGGACATGGTCATGATAACCGTCGTGGGCAACCAGCTGGAACAGACGCGTATTGCGCACGTTGGCGATGAGGTTCAGGACGGCCATTTCCATGCCGAACTGGACGGACGGCCGCAAGTTCATCTCGTCTGCCGGCAGCCAGGAGCGCATCTTGCCCGCCAGTTTCTCAACGCCCGACGGGATGTCACGGCCGGCCAGGTTCGTCCGGAGCGCCCGGATCTGCTGCCTGGCCTCGTTCAAGCTTTCTTGACTCCACCCTTTTAAAGGAACGACCTCCCCGAACCCGTCGGCCCCCTGCTCTGAAGTCAAACGGATAATAAATCCTTCACGCCGGGTCATCTGCGTCCCGTGCACCCAAATGGGCTGTTTAAGATCGAGGGCATATTGGTAAACGCGAAACGAGGCGATCTTCACAACACCCACCCGATCGAAAACAGGACGCTGTAAGCCAGCAGCAACCGCGCGGTCGCGGCCAGGGCGGCGTTGAGCGCGACGCCTTCCGTTCTGGTTAAAACCTTTTTGATGGTAGGAACAGCGGCGAGGATGATAAGAACACAGGTCAATACAGGCAAATGGTCTTCGATGAACATATAAATGAAGACCGGCGCGATGCAGGCGCCCAGGACGCAAAACAGATATTCCGACAACGCGAAGCCGCGGCCAAAACGCACGGCCAATGTTTTCTTGCCGGATTTGCGGTCGCTGTCCATGTCGCGCAAGTTGTTAACGGTCAAAATAGCGACGGAAAAAAGTCCCGGCGCGACCCCGGCCAACAGAATGGCGGCGTTAAGTTCCAGCGACTGGACGTAATAGGTGCCGGCGACCGCCACGGGCCCGAAAAAAGTAAAAACCAGAATGTCGCCGAGGCCTAAATATCCCAAAGGATATTTACCCGCCGTGTAAAAGATCCCGGAAAGAATGGCCAAAACCGCGAGGACCCCGATCATCCAGCCGCCGCGCGTGACCAGATAAATAGATCCGACCGCGGCCAGCGCGAAAACGCCGATGAACGCCGCCTTCACCTGTCCCGGCGGGATAAGTCCGGCCTGGGTCACGCGAACAGGCCCGACGCGGTCAATCGTGTCCACGCCTTTCTTAAAATCGTAGTAATCGTTGGCGAGATTGGTCCCGATCTGCAAAAGAAGCGCGGTCAATAAACACACCAGTGCGGTGAGGACATCCCCGATCCCGTCGCCAAAGGCCATGGCCGTGCCCATCAAAACCGGCGCGATCCCGGCGGGAAGAGTCTTCGGGCGGATTGCTAAAAGCCAACTTTTGAAAGACGATTGCAACATAATGGTCTAGTGGTAAGTGATAAGTCGTAAGCAGAAATTTTGATTTAAGTTTTTACTTACGACTTACAACTTACGACTGAACTACGGTCTTTTGGGAAACTTACTAAAGTCCGGCTTCCTCTTCTCTACGAACGCGTCGCGCCCTTCCTGCCCTTCCTGCGTCATGTAAAAAAGCATCGTCGCGTTGCCGGCGAGCTCCTGCAACCCTGCCTGACCGTCGCAGTCGGCATTCAAGGCCGCTTTAAGGCAGCGAATGGCCATCGGCGAATTCGCCAGGATTTCCCGGCACCACTGGACCGTTTCCTGTTCCAGTTTTTCGTACGGGACAACGGTGTTGACCAGTCCCATTTCCAAAGCTTGTTTGGCGTTATATTGCCGGCACAGATACCAGATCTCGCGCGCCTTCTTTTGCCCGACGATCCGCGCCATGTAGCTCGCCCCGTACCCGCCGTCGAAAGATCCGACCTTCGGGCCGGTCTGGCCGAAGATCGCGTTGTCCGCCGCGATCGTCAGGTCACAGAGAAGATGCAAAACATGCCCGCCGCCGACGGCGTAACCGGCGACCATGGCGATGATCGGTTTGGGACACGTGCGCATCTGGCGCTGGAAATCGAGGACATTGAGCCGGTGGATTCCCTTCTCATCCTTGTAGCCCGCGTCGCCGCGGATCGTCTGGTCGCCGCCGGAACAGAACGCTTCTTTGCCTTCGCCGGTTAAAATGACGACACCGATTTTTTCATCATCGCGCGCGTCGTTCAAGGCGTGCGACATCTCCTTGACCGTCTGCGGACGGAACGCGTTACGCACCTCTGGCCGATTGATCGTGATCTTCGCGATCCCCTCGGCCTTGTGGTATTTGATATCCGTATATTTCCCGCCCGCCGCCCAGAAAATCGTGTTTTGCATCTTGATTCTCGTTGTCATCGTATCCTCTCACTGAATTTTCGTTAGTCTAGCACAACCCTCCAAAACCACCAAGCGCTGTTCTGCTTGCCTGATCAGCTATTCGATAATTAATGGCTCCGCTGAAATCCCGACCTTGCCGGATGGTTCCAGGGTCACGGTCGACACCCCGCCACCTCCCTGGACGGCGATCTTCGTCACGCTCACTTCTTCTTTACCCAGCGCCGGCTTCAGATTAACTACCTTGCGGCCGCCGCCTCCTGCTCCTGCGGACCAGGCGACAATGACTCTCTTTTCATTCACGGTAAACTGATAGGCTTTTATATCTTCGCCCAGAGACAGACGTTCAGCCTTGCGGATGCCGGACAACTTGTTATTAAGAAGCGCGTAGACATAATAAGCCGGTTTGGGCCCGAGGATTTCATGGGTTTTTCGATCGGCCCTGACAACCCCCTTGGTTTGCCAAAGCGGCAGATCGAAATGTTTCGGGAAGTCTGAAAACTGGACATAGATCGCCAACCGGCAGCCTCCCCCCAATATTTCTGTAAACATTTTTGCGAATTCGACGGCCTGTTCCTTTTCAAACTCATTTCTGATCTTCAGATATCTTTTTTCCGGCTTTCCGGTCAGCAGTATCTTAAGTTTCTCTCTGTCAAACTCCGGATCAAAAGGATAGGAAAACGCCCCCGTCCACTCAAGGCAGACGATCGGCTTGGAGTACCCGTTCTTCCGCATGGTGGATTTGATCCACGCGATCCCGTCTTCGATTTCGCCCGGTCTATATTTAAGATAAGAAAAGAAATGGACGTCGACCATGTCAAAATATTGAGGGTAGTTTAAGACCTCCTTCGTGAATTGATAAGCATGCTGGATGAATTTCACCCGTTCCCTGATCTGCTCCGGGTCTTCTTCATACGATTTTAGACTGCCTAAATGAGTAAATCCCCCCACAATGATCTTTGCGTCAGGATCGGCCTCTTTCTTGGCCTCATAAGCGTATCGAAGCGCTTCAACGTATTCCGCGGCCGAACCGTTCCATTGACTCGGAGACTGATATTCATTGCCGATCTCAAAATAATGAAACCCCTTTTTAAGGCCGGGCATGTCATCAACACCGTCATGGTCGTACCGCTCCAGCACGGCTTTAACAAATTGTTTCCAGCCGTCCAGATACTCCTTTTGGGGAGGACAGAACTTCCCTTTCTCGTCTTTGCACTTCGGACCGGCCGCCCACTGAGCGGAGGGGTGCAGAACGAATACGGCATTGACGTCAAACCCCTGGAGTCCTCTGACCCTCTCGTCGAACAGCGCAAAATCATAGGAATGCCGTCCCCCCTCGGGGCGCCGTTTTTCAAACAGCCCCCAGGCCCCGCCGGTAAATCTCGTCCATTTTATCCCGGGAGTCTTTTTCGCCAGTTCAACGCCGTCACCGACGAGGAAAAATCCCCACTCCGGAGACGTTGAAAGATCACCCGGACTATCTTTGGGGGATACAAAAAGAAAAAGGAAGACCGCGAGAAACAGACAGGCGGCGCTTTTGAATTTCATCGGAGAAGTTTTATCATTGGTTAAATTAGTCCGCACAAATTGTTCCCTGGGCCTTGCCGTCTTCGACGCCGTTCATACATCTGCCGAGGGTGACCGTCCAGCCAAAACACTTCCCTGTTGTTTCGGTACCGGCGGGGACGGAATCTTCCGCAATGCAATCGCTCTCGCATTCGCCATGGTCGGAGCATTGCCTGCCGGCATCGGACGTCGGAAGATTGCATTGGTCCTTTGCCATCAGCCCAAACCTTCCCCAATGCCCGCCCCGCGCTTCGCAGGAGGGCTGATCCTGCGGCGAGGCACCGGACACAAAGCTCAACCATGCAGACCGGATCGCCGAGAGTTGCGCCGACGGCTCATATTCTTGGGCATCGCAATAATACTCAACAGGCGGCATATCTTTGTAATGAAAACGAAACATAAAGCTGCTGGCGTCAACAATGAACTGTGTTCCCTGGAATGTCCAGTACTCGTGCTCAATCAGTTGTCGAAGGAGCTTGCGTACCTCTTCGTCGGTCACAACCCGCTCCTGACGCTTCACTGGCAAAGCAATTCCATCCCATTTCTGGCTTACAATCTTTCCATTGGCAATGTGATAGATTCCACTTTCTCCGATTGTCATTGCGCCGCCGTCCCTGACCTTCATCTGGAGATCCGCCACAGCCCCTTCCCCCCGGCTCAAGGTAATCAGGCGCTCTTTCATGCGCAGTTCGTCTTCAGACAGCTCTCTGTTGATCTGGTCACGGGTGTCAACAAACGATTCATCCGATGGTGACACGTGGCGGACAATCTCGTCAAACGACATCTTGACGGCTTTCGGGTATTCGGGGCTTTGTTCGTCGTGGATGAAATGATCCTGTCCCGCCTCAAACGCGCCGTGGTAGGGCGTGATCATTTCATAGAGCCGTTCGCCCTGTGCAGATATTTCTCTAAGGAAAAGAAGATATTTTCTGCCTTCCACCAATTGCATCGGGGTGGGGGTTGACTTTGGGAACTTCTGCTCGAAGGCAATGCGGATAAGGCTGACGGCTTTCGCTTCTTCCACGTCAGGATTATGTATCTTGGGGCCGATGATGTACCGATCCACGCGGCAGGTAGCCAGCCAATGCGTTACAGGCGGCGGGAACTGTCCCCCCACACCGGCATCAGTTTGATGAACTTCTTCGATCGTCCCCACCACTACCACGTTGGACTGCCTCATCCTCTCCTGAAGACTCATCGCCGTCATCTCGGCGGAGCTTAAGGAAGCAAAAAGCAGCAAAGACGCCGCCAGAACAATAACTTTTAAACTTTGCATATCTTTAACCCCCTCCAATACACACCACCCGGCGGAAATTTACACTACAATTCGTGCGGCGCCGCACAATTCCCTGTCACCTATTCACTGCTGCAGCGAAAGGTTCATCTTGTCGCACTTCTCGACCGTCTTGCCGGCGGGGATGGTCTTGTCCATAAGCTCGGCGATCTCCAGTAGCGTCTTTTTCCCGCGGCCCAGCCTCATGAGGATCGTCTGCCCCTGGATGATATTCTTCTTGATCTCTTCCGGCGACTGGCTCGGGCATTTGCGGGACAAGCGTTCCAAGACGCTCCGGAATTTTTCGACCAACTCCGGCGGCGGGTTTTTGCTGCCCGCGTCCAGGGCCGCGAGCTGTTCCTCCGGCGGGGCCTTGGAAACGTTCCCGGCACACGATACCCCGAGGACGGATACTACTAATAAAGCAATGACCACTGCTGCTTTCTTCTGCATATCGAACACGCGCACAATCTTTCCTTTCTCTGGATCTGCTATCAACTATAACCTTTCACCTAAAACCTTTCGGATCCGCTCTTGTAGTCCTTTAGTCAGCGCCACATTTTGTTTCCGGTCGCTGGTGACCTCGATCAGCGTGGACGTATTGCTGTGCAACGCCACCTGGTACGCCCGGATAAAATCGTCTTTCGTCGCGGGATTGGCGTAATTGAGATCGAACATCTCCGCCGCGGCCTGGAACGTCAGGCCGTGCGGGGTGCCGAAAAATTTCTCGAAGCCGTCCCTAAACTGCGAGATCGGCAGAAAATTGAATATCCCGCCGCCGTCGTTGTTCAAAGCCACAATAATCAACGGCTGGGGCGCGTTTTTAAGCATGGCCAGTGAATTAAGATCATACAAAAACGCCAGGTCACCGATAATAAGTGTGGTGGCGCGCCCGAGGCCAGCGGCAAACCCGCACGCGGAGGCGACTGTTCCGTCAATTCCGCTGGCGCCCCGGTTGGCGCCGATGACAACGGATTTTCCCTTCGGATCGGCGTACATGTCGACTTCCCGGATCGGGAGGCTGTTGCCCAAGAATAAACCGCTGTCGGCCGGAATATGCCGGGTGACGAGCCGCGCCGCGGCCGCTTCGCTTAACTCTGTTTTTTTGCCAAAATATTCTTCAATAGTCCGATCAACCTGCTGATTCAATTTCTGCAACGAAGAAAGAAACGGGTTCGCCTTGCCATTCGTTACTTTCTTGATCAGCGCGTCACAAAAATCATCCACGCGGGCTTGCACGCGTAACGTCACGCCATGCAAGGGGTCGTTACGCAGCGGATGGTTAAGCACCATGATATAATGCGCGGGCTTTGCCGCTTCGACGTAGTCGTACCAGCGTTGAGACGTGATCCGCCCGCCCAGATGAAGAATCCCCGTAGGGACAGGTCGCGACCTGTCCCTACCCAATAAAATTTGATCAAAATACGAAATGACATTTTTATGCCGACAACCCAGCCGCAGGCCGCTGGTGACATCCGGGAATACGGGCCAATTCAATTTTTCCGCCAACGCCAGAACACTTTTTTGTTCCCGCTCGCCCGCAAGTTTGCCCACAACAATGATGCCGTGCTTGATGCCACGAATTCTTTCGGCGATTGCATTTATTTCCGGGGACACGTACCTTTTTCCCTTTGAATAAAGGTACATGTCCCCGGAACGAAAATACGATGTGTACGGTGTCCGCGCGTTTTGCCAGCGTTTTAGTTCGGCGGGGACAAATCCTCTATTGTTTCCCACGAGCGGCTCACGGTACATGCAATTGATATGCACCGGCCCTTTCAATTCCCCGTTGGCGCGGAAAATGGCCTGGTCAACGGTCGTCAAAACAAAATTGGCCGGGATATCCGTCGTCGGACACGGCATGTCGAATTGCCAGCGAACGTAATCGCCGAATATTTTAACTTGATCGATGGTTTGATTGGCACCCGTATAACGCAATTCCGGCGGGCGATCGGCGGTGAGGACAACCAGCGGCAGTTTCTTTTTAGACGCTTCGATGATCGCGGGAAACAAATTCGCCGCGGCCGTGCCGGAGGTCGTGATGACCGCGCAGGCCTTACGCGTGGCCGAAGCATACCCAAGCGCGTGAAACGCCAGCGCGCGTTCGTCGAAATGGACAAAACTTTTCGCGCGCGGATTCGTGGCCACCGCGACCGCCAGTGGCGATGAGCGCGAGCCCGGCGCGAGGCAAAAATACTCGACGCCGTTGCGGATGAGTTCCTCGATGATCAACGAAGGCCAGAGCAAATTAGGATTGGAAGATGTTAGTCGCATAATTACAAATGCTTGGGGCAACTAGCAAGGGTCAGGGGTCAAGGTTTTTATTCCTTGACCCTTGTTCCTTGCCCCTTGACCCTGTATTAAATACTTCAATAAAATTTCCAATTTTCGTTTCGATCTCTCTCCACTCCCCTTCCGGCGTGGAGCCTTCGACGATGCCCGCGCCGGCGTAAAGGGAAAGTTTGTCGTGGTTGACCAAGGCGCAGCGGATGGCAACGGCAAATTCGCTTTGCTCATATCCGACGCAGCCGACCGGGCCGGCGTACCAGCCCCGGTCAAAGGGTTCGATTTCTTTAATTGCGCGCAAGACTTCTTCTTTCGGACACCCGGCGACCGCAGGCGTGGGATGAAGCCGCGTGATGATCCGATCATCAAAAATTTTGTCGCGCGATGTTCCCTGAAACTGCGTGACCAAGTGTTGCCCGCCTTCAAGCTTGACCAGACGCGCCTTCGCGTCCGCGCGGACGTCCGTGCACAATTCGCCCAAGGCTTCCCGGATGGCGTCGACGACATAGCGGTGTTCCAAAGCGTTCTTGGAAGAATTCAACAGTTCCTTTTCAAAGACGGCATCCTCTGCGGAGGTAGCGCCGCGCGCGCTTGTCCCCGCGACCGCCTCGGTCTCGATTCCATCGCCAACTCTTTTATATAACCGCTCCGGACTGGCACCCAGAAACGCGGTCGTTTTACCGGTCTGGAAACAAAAATGAAAACACTGCGGGGTTTTATCTTTAAGATGTTTCAAAAGCGCGCTGGGATCAATATACACATCAAAATCAAAAACGGACTTGCGCGCCAGGACGATTTTATCATACTTGAATTTTCCGCCTGCTGTCTTTATCCTGGCGAACGCGGTCTCCCAACCTTTGCGGTCTGGAAAGTCCGCGCGGCGCAACACCTTCGGCGGACGCCGATAAGTTGTTGCCGGGGAGAAATCGATCGTGTCCAACTCCTTGACGATCGCCGCCACATTGTCTTTATCAACATCCTTGAAGGCAATGTTAAATGACAGAATGGTCTGGCCATTGGTTTTAAGAAGCTCAAAACGCGGGACGACAAAACGGTAGCTGCCAAAGCTTTGCCAATTTATATCGGTGACCGGCCCATCGAAATTCATTCCGCCGTAATAACGCAAATTCGGATTGTCCGCCGCCAGCCGGTCTTCCATATGCGCGAAGACCTCGGCGTGGTCAACAGAACCTTTCCCCTCGATGATATCAGCCACACCGATGCCGCCGATTTCAAAATCATTCGCGCGGCCTGACCAATATATTTTGTGCGCCACATGCTGGTTATGCAACCAGGTCAAAATGTCGATGGGTTCACAGGGAAATTCGTAACGCAGGATCTTCAGCGGCAGGCCGACCGGCAAAATCCGGCCGGGCAGAGACCGGATGTGCGCGGCCAACACATTCTTGATCTGGTCTAAGGCGTAGATTTGGGAGGTGCGGAATAGCGTAATCATAAATCGAATGTGGTCACCAAGTCACCGGTCACCAGGTCACCTGCTTTCTGCGACGTTGTGACTTTGTGACCTTGTGACCAATCCTCATTTCTCACCTACGTAGATAGTCGCAATCCCCCCGCACAGCGGATGCGCGGACACGCTGTGAAACCCCGCGTCTTCCATGATCGCGCAAAAGTCAGGGCCGCAGGGAAATCGTTCGATCGTTTGGTTCAAATAGCGGTACGCGGCGCCGTGGCCGGAGACCAGTCCGCCGATCGCCGGCACAATCGTTCGTAAGTAAAACAAGTGCAACGCGCGTAAAATTTTATTTTCCGGCAATGCAAATTCCAAAACAAGCGCCCGGCCTTGCGGCTTTAAGACCCTGCGCATTTCCCGCAAGACCTGCAGGGGATCTTCCGCGTTACGAATGCCAAAGGCGATCGTCACGGCATTAAAAACATCCGCGTTAAAATCGGTATGGCCGGCATCGCCGTGGTTTAAAAGGATCTTGTCTTCGAGTTTGGCGGCTGTGACCTTTTTCTGGCCGATGGAAAGCATCTTATCCGCCAGGTCAATGCCAACGGCGTATTCGATCTTTTTACTGCGGCGGACCAGTGTTAAGGGCACGTCCGCGGTGCCGGTGGCCAGATCCAGGATCTTTTGATTGTGCTGCGCGGGCAAGAATTGGACCAGTTGCCTGCGCCAAAAAACATCTAACCCGAAGGACAGCAGGCGGTTGAGAAGGTCATACCGCGGGGAAATATCATCGAACATCCGCCAGGAATCGGATTTAGAAATGGCGAGGTTCTCGTTTGCGTGAGGCATAATGCAGACATGCTAGCACAGGACGGGGGGAAATTCAAATGGAAAGGGGCGCAGCAGTAGCCAGGGGCCAGGATTAAAACAAAAGTGAAAGAATTCCGAACCCTGGACCCTTACTTCTAATTCAACGCGCTGATCTCTTCCGGCTCGCGCGCTTTGAGCGTCGATTTCCGGTCCATGGGACTTAAGCCCTGGTTATAGCTCGCGCCGGTAGCCGAATCTTCCGCCGGAATATCCGCCAGCCCTAAAAGCATCGGCAGATTGAATACCGGAGTAATATTGATGATGACCGGCACAAAGCCGTCGATCTTCATATTTTCCGCCGGCTGCAGCGGCAACGGCAGCGGCATGCCGCTTCCGTCGCGCTTGACCTGCAAGTCCATGAGCAGGGGATTCAAGTCGATACCGCCAACTTTTTCCTTTCTTTCATTAAATTCCTTAGAAAAAACAGGTATTGGCGGCATCTCTGGCGTGCTAATTTTAATATTATATTCTCCTTTTTTAGCAGCTAATATTATAAAATTACTTAAAGAATCAGGGACTTTCCCATCCTGCTGAACAAGTCCAAATTTTTTAAGAATTAAAAGTTTTCCCTCCCTATCAACAATTGGATCCTTGTTATCGCCAGAAATTTGTCCAACAAGATACAGAAATGCCTCGAATTTATCCTTCCCTTCAAACCCATCTATCGCATTGGGAGCCGACAAGAATGCCTTATCGATATTAACCCCTTCTAATAGCTGCCCAATTTTTGTGCCAAACTCGTTATCTCCGGGCGATAGTTCTCTATTGTATAATGGTGAAGATGACTTTGATTTACTGATCTTCAGATCATACAATTTAAACTCTGCTCCTATAGGGTTGTTTAATATTTCCTTTTCCATCTTATGCTTTACCTTCGTATCCCCCAGAACCGAAAGTATAAGTCCATACCATAGCGGTGGATAAAAGAACCCCCCCATCAAAAACGTAGGCCAATAGTTATCAGTTCTTTGTTTAATCCCAACCTCTTTCCCGAGATGTACGATCACTCCCTCAATATGCTTCAATTGTTCTGGACTTAATCGAAAATCGGATATAGGCACAGTGCTAATAGTGCCATCCATCCATACATAGGATGAATATTCAAAATACTCTTCTTTGCTGTACACTAACTGCAATCCGATGCTTTTCAGTCCATTTGCAAATGCGCCGTTCACATCTAAAATTCCGTCAGGATCAATCTGCTGCTGTTTATTAAATTGGATAGTTACTGCAGCAAACTCATTATCTGTCTCTCCCCTACTATAAATCAGACGAAAATACGGTTTCCCCCCCTCCATACCTTCACGGACGTCGGCGTTCCAATAACTCCTCAACCTGGCCTCATACAATAAATTTGACATACTTGCACCCCTGATACGGTTTAAATCCTTCTCACTTGGTTCGATTATCCGAGTGGATGGCAAAGCACACCCTCCAGCACTACAAACTAGCCCCAGTCCTACTACAAGATTTCTAAGAAAAGTGCGTCTCCCCATAAGAGAAAGGTCTGGAGAACTCGGGACGGCAGCTACCTCTTCATCTAACCCATTCCCCGTCATCGGCGAGGAGGATAATTCTTTCTTTAAGCTTTGATAATCAGCGTCATGCAGATATTTCTTAACTGATTCCAAAACCTCGGCCGGATTCGCATCCGTTCGTATATTAAGCGCAAACCAATACTCGTTACCCCCATTAACCCAATCAGACTCTCTTTCAACTTTGGCGGCTGACAGATCATCCCTTTTCTGCGACCACCTGATTTCCTTCACAAGGACAGTATAAGGACGTTTCTGATCCACATATTCCATTCCACTAGGCATGCTAGCTTTCCCACCACCGACGCCAAGGCGATACTCAGTATATTTTGTTTGTGGAACAGACACTATCCGGTCATCTGATTGCCAAATCTTTTCTGCTAACCGGTCAACCAGCCTAAGGAGCTTTTGTGAAGGAAGACTGGCCAACTCATTTTTTGTAAATTGAGGAGAAGACTGAAGGGACTTTTCGATATTAATAAAAAAGTGTATAGAATTCTCTTTTAAACTTTTCTTGAATGCTTTTACAAATGCCAATGCCGTCGCGTTGATATCCTCATTGATCGGTGCGTTATAAGCTGTCTTAAAAGTCCATGGAAGCTTTCCTTTTCTGGTCAACTCAACCTCCACCGGCATTTCCTCAGCCCCAACGAGTGACACTGCTTTTATCAGCTTAATACTGAACTGTTGAGAAATTTCCTTTTCAACGATATGAACCACCGGCGAGGCGGCGGAGTCATTCCCTAAAATTTCTTTTTTGAGCGTCGCGATATCCCCAGGAGTGAAACGGCCGCGAGCGCCTAAAAGAAGTCTTACGAGACGAAAATCCCCAGCGATTTCTGCAGGATGTCCATTCTCAATAACCCATTGATAAAATTCCTTATCGATTCCCGCTTCCTTTTCTCCTATTGTCAATGCGTCCATTGCCAATGGAAACAATTCTTCAATGATGCTAATAGAATCGTCTGGCGCCTTTCCGACAATGAGCGAAAAAAGGCTTACTAAGGCAACGCTGATTTCTAATCGTGAATTGACCATAGACTCTCCGATTGCAAAAAAATTGTCGAGAACTATGGCAAAAGATTCATCTTGCTTTAAAGATTTGCTAATTTGCCCAATCATGGCAAAATCAGTCATCGCTCTTTTGAGCTCTGGACTCAAATGAAGTCCCATAATTTTTGAGAAATATTCCTCAAACATCGCTTTTCTGTTTGCATTAAGCGGCGAGGAGGCGGGTGCAGCCCTATTCTTCTCGCCTCTTATCTCGCTTTTCTTAGCCCTTATTTTCTCTTCCAACTTTCTTAAAAAATCTCTTGCTTCCCATATTTCCAAATTCGTATGCATCCCACCAGTATTTATTATCGCTTGATTCAATTCCTTCTCTAACTGTAAAGCAACTAATTCTAATCCAAGCACTTTGAGCTTAGGAGCCTCCTTACCAGAGATCCCTGTGTGCCTAATCTCCTCCATTTTCGCGGCTTTTTCACCTTCCAACACTTCAAGAGAAGCTCGTAGCTCTTTCCATTTACCAACCGTATACTGACGACTATGTAATATCTCCTTTACTACTGCCGCTTTAAGCTCTAAAATTTTTAATTCCAAATTAAGTATCGGCGAGGAGGTAACGGCGGCGGGCTGTTGCGATTCAAATTTTCCGGCAACTTCTCCCACTTGATCTGCTGTGTTTTTGAAAGCTTTTAATAAAGCGATTTGGACTGACTGATTTTCAACGCCGATAAGAACGGGGAAAAAGACCTTTCGGGCTTCGGGCGAGATGGTTTTTACTGTTTCCAGTATTGTCTTAGGGGCGACACTTGTGTCTTTGGATTCTTCCGTCAATGCGAAATTAGCTCCTCCCGAGAAATATTTACGCGGGATCACTTCCTGCGTTGCCGGGTCGGTGTCTTCCTTAATATAGTTGTAAACACCCTTTTTGAAGGCCTCCAGATACTGGTTATAGATCTTCTCGTTGACCGTCTTGTCCTTGAGGTCCACCCCGGCGGTCTTGCTTTGATCCACATAGATCTGGCCAAGTAGGGAACGCTCGCGAGCGTTCCCTACCTTTAATTTTTGCTTGTACCACGCGGCGAGGATGACGGAATTGTAGATCTGGCGCAGGTTGGCAAAAGTCTTGCCTTCGTTGACTTCGGTTTCGATAGCGGGGATGATGACTTCCTTAATAATTTCTGATGCGTATCTCGTATCTCGTGAAGCGTCTCTCGAATCGTTTTGCGCTTCACGCTTCACGGACGACGCTTCACGCGCAAGGTAGTCCTCTTCCAACATCACCTTCAAATGACTCTTGATGACAAACGCGCTGTTGCCGTGTTCGTAGACAACCGCCTTTTGCGGCACGATCCACACCTTGTTGAAGGTATTCATCGGGATCTCGGTGGTGCCGTACTTCTCCTTGGCCTGTTGGTACACCTTGTCCCAAAATTTCTTGCCTAATTCTTTTTCCGGGTACATCAGGGACGCGGTCAATTGCTTGAGGATATAATCCTGGGCTAAAAGGTCTTTGCCCATTTCAGTCTCGCCGAAGGCCTGCGGGATCATGCGGTTTTTTTCGTAGGGAGAAAGGTTAACCCAAAGCTCTTTTTCGGGGACGGTCAGGGCGGCCAGGAAATATTTGATCATCTTCTTCGATTCCTGGCGGAATTCTTCGCCTTTTAAATGTTCGTCGCCGGTGCCGATGATAAAATTGAATTCGAAGGGATTGACGGGATCGATGGTAACGCCCTTGATGATGGGCGGTGTGAAGCCGGGGCTTAAAGTGATCATCGTGCCGGGCGCGGGGAGATTCAGCGCCTGCGGCACCAGTTGCGCGTAGCCGGGCGGCAAAACAAGACTGAAGATAAACGTGAAGGCGATGAAGGCGGATAAAATACGATAAGACAATGATTTGTGTCTGCGTTCAAAATATGAGATCATGGGGTCTCCTTTTTACCTGCATTCGGGAAAACGTTTTCTTTAAAAAGAATACAGAAAGGATAACATATATTTGTGAGATGTCAAGGGCAGGAGCTCGCTTACGAAGAGAATATAACTGCTTGAAGGGTATAGAGATAAGATTCGAAGAAAATTATATTCTCTGTTCGGAGAGATATCGCTCTGCTTCCAGGGCGGCCATGCAGCCGGAGCCGGCCGCGGTGACGGCCTGACGGTAGACTTTGTCCTGCACGTCGCCGCAGGCGAACACGCCGGGAACGTTAGTGCGGGTGGTACCAGGGACAGTTTTGATGTAACCGACGTCATCCAGTTCCAGTTGTCCGCCGAGAAAAGCAGTATTGGGCTGGTGGCCGATGGCGTAGAACAATCCGCCGGCCGCGATGGTGGATTCCTTGCCGGTTTTACTGTTCTTCACCTTGACGGCATCGAGTTTTTTGTCCCCGACGGCCGCCAGGGCGTTGGTGTTCCACTGGACCTCGATCTTTTTGCTGGACAGAACGCGCTCCTGCATCGCTTTCGACGCGCGCAAGACATCGCGGCGAACGAGCATGACCACTTTACTGGCGTACTTCGTCAGGAACAACGCTTCTTCGGCCGCGGTGTCGCCGCCGCCGATGACGACCAGGACTTTATTGCGGAAAATGGGCAGCGCCCCGTCGCAGACCGCGCAGGCGGAAATCCCTTTTTGCCACAGCTTCTCTTCGCCGGGAATCCCCATCCGTTTGGCCGTGGCGCCGGTAGCGATGATGATCGATTGCGTTTCAACGGATTTGGCGCCGGCAAAAACTTTGACCGGACGCTTTTTCAAATCAACCTTGTCGACCGTCAGGGTTTCGATCCGCGCGCCGCATTGGATAGATTGCTCGCGCATCTTTGCCATCAATTCCGGCCCGCTGATGCGCGTATAACCAGGATAGTTTTCGACTTCCGTGGTGGTCGTCAACTGTCCCCCGGCGGCGACACCGCCGGCCATCATCCCTTCATACACTAAAGGATTCAGTTTCGCCCGCCCGGCGTAAATGGCGGCGGTGTGAGCGGCGGGACCGGAACCGATAATGACAAGATTTTCCATGTGTGGTCACCAGGTCACCAGGTCACCAGGTCACCGGTGATGTGGTGACGTTGTGACTTTGTGACCTTGCTTAGATTTTATAACTATCCAGTATTCCCGCCCGCGGCAAAGGCTTGGCACTGGCGATCCTCTGGCGCATCATGTCATCGTAACAGGGTTTGTCGGGGTTGCTGTAAAACAACCCGAAACAGGTGTGATTGCTGTTGGCGAACTTGAACGCCGCTTCGTGGTCGGAGGGGTCATGCCGGATCGCTTCCGTTTTGCCGGCAAGACGCTTGTCCGCGGGAATACCTTTTTCATGCGTCAGGAATGAAAACCAGGCGGAAGATTTGTTGTCGAAATTCTCCGGGTCGAAATGCGGGCATCTTTGCAGGACATGGACGAACGAAAACCCTTTGTGCGCGTAGGCGGCCTTGAGGGTATTGACCATATGGTCGGGCAGCCAGTCGGCGGTCGCGGCGACGAACGAGGCGCCTATCCCTAACGCGAAACGGATCGGGGCGATGGGCTCGAGCTCCGTCCCTTTCGGCTGGGTGTTGGTCGGGTGGCCCTTACGCGTCGTCGGAGAAGACTGGCTTTTGGTCAGCGCGTAGAGCTGGTTGTCGTATAAGATAAAGACACAATTAAAATTCTTATGGATCCCGTGCAGCAGATGGTTGCCGCCGATACTCAACGCGTCGCCGTCCCCGGCATGGACGAACAGTTTAAGGTCGGGCCGCGTCAGCGCGAGGCCCATGGCAATTGTGATCGGCCGGCCGTGAATGGCGTGCACGCCGTAGGTATTGACATAGAACGGCACGCGCCCCGAACAGCCGATCCCGGAAACGTTGACCGTTTCATGCGGGAGAAGCTGTTCTTCCACCAAAAAACGCTTGAACCCCATCAGGATCCCGAAATCCCCGCAACCGACGCACCAGCGCGGGTTCTCGGTATTGAGGTCCTTGACCGTTAACGGCGCTCCGGTTTGTGTTTTCTCATGCAACTCCGGCATGGAACAACTCCTTGACTTTTGTTTCAATGGTCCGCGGTGTCATGGGCCGTCCGGTGACCCGACAGATGATCGGCTGGACATCAGCCAGCGTCTCGGCGCGCAAGATCATCGCCAGGGGCGGATGTTTATAAGGGTCCCCGTAAGCCAGCTCCACGGTCACAACTTTTTTGAATCTGGAAAAAATCTCTTTGAGCATCGGCGGCAGCGGATTGACGAAGCGCAGGCACATCCCGCCGACGGCCAATCCCGCGTTCTGACAGTACGATACGGCCTCTTCCACCGCGCCCTTGGCGCTGCCCCAGCCGACGATCAACACGTCGCCTTCCTCGCGGCCGCCGAAGAGTTCCGGTTTTTTAAGCGCCCGTTGCACGCAATGCACCTTTTCGTTACGCACCGCGTGCGAACGCTGGCTCGCCTTCGAGAAATAGTTGACCTTGCCGGTCTCGTCGGTGTTCAGGCCCGTCACGCGACGCATCTTCTCCGGCGTGCCGGGGGCGGCCTGTTCGGTGCGCACCATCTCGATTGTTTCCGGCAGCCGTCCCAGCCCGAAATGTTCCAGAACGAAATCCGGGATCTTGTCGCTGTCTTCCATCTCGCAGATCCGCGGCTTGTCGAGCACCTTATAACTGTTGGCCATCTGGAAATCGCTCATGATGAAAACCGGCAGGCGTAGTTTCTCGGCGAGATACCGCGCCAGGATCGGCGCGTAAAAACAATCGATGATATCGTGCACGGCAAAAACGATCTTGGCGCTGTCGCCGTGGCTGCCGTAAATGACGGGTAAAAGGTCGGATTGCTCGGTCTTCGTGGGCATGCCCGTCGAGGGGCCGGAGCGCTGGACGTCGATGATGATGATGGGGATTTCCGCCGCAGTGGCGTAGCCGATAAATTCCTGTTTCAGGGAAAGTCCGGGGCCCGAGGTGCAGGTCAAGGCCGGCACGCCGCCGTAGTAAGATCCGATCGCGGTGCCGATGGCGGAGATCTCGTCTTCGGCCTGGTGCACGGTGCCGCCGAAAGACGGGAACACTTTCGCCAGCGTGTGTAAAATCGAGGACGCCGGCGTGATAGGATAGCCGCTCACCAGCTTGATACCGGACTCGATGATCCCCATGCTCAAGGCCGAATTGCCGTCGATGAGGATCTTTTCGTGGCCGTTCTTGCCGGAGGCGTTCTTGATCTCGTAACCGAACGGGACGTTATCTTTGGCAAACTGATACCCGTAATGGAACAGATCGATATTTTTCTTAAAAACATCTTCCCGGAGCTTTGCGCCGAAGGTCAGCTTGATCTCATTGATGACGAATCCCTCGGGCGCGTTGTAAATGCAGGCGAGCATCCCGATGTAATACATATTGCGCGCCTTGCCGGCGAGCGATTTGATGACGGCCTGCGCTTCAGGGATGATTTCAAACGGAAAAAACTGTAATCCTGAATCCTTGACGCGCTTGACGACCCGGTCGTACTCGGCCGTCGGAAGGTCTTTATCCCCCATGTCCAGCAGGACACGGCAATTGGGGTTGTGCTCTTCATCATCCAGGCGCCGGTCCAGCACGACCTCATGGGAGGCCAGGATCACGTCGGTATTGTTCCCGATATTTTCCAGGTCGAATTCAGCCACCCGGATGATGACGCCCGAGAGCGCCGGACGGGTCCGCGGCGGCGGCGAGATCTCGGCAGGGATCGTCGGTTCGATGAAGACGTATTTACCCATGCGCGCGAAGGCGCGGATCAAAATGTCCCCGGCTTTCTGGGCGCCAAACCCGGCGTCCATGAGAAGCTCGAATCGGCCGACTCTTACATTGTTAACGGTCTTGCTTTGCACTGCGGAAATCCTTTGTCCTGCGGGCTGCTTGCAGAGACTTCAAATATTTCGATTACTATAGCACTTTCGTTATGAATATCAATATTAAAATTCGCTTTTCAGGACATCGGGGAAGGCATGAAGATACGCAGATCCTGCAGTTTTTTCATGGGGACATGCCCCGCGGCTCCATCCGGAGATGCCTCGAGAGTGCTTCCTTCCTTTCCCAGCAATTCCTCGACTGAATGGTCGGAATTGATCGTAAAACCGGCGTCCTTGATCATCTGCAAAGTCCGTCGGCGGTCGTCGCCTTTCGTATTAAGATAACCGTCTAAAAACAGCGAATTCGCCGGATACAAGGCCATCACCTGCATACTGCGCAGATGCAATTCCCGCCCGGCAGCGACACGCAGCTCGGATTTCGGGTTTAAAAAACGAAACAGACACAAAATCCGCAGACAATATTCCGGCGACAAATTCACCGCCGGCCCCAGCGCGTTACCTTCGATGGGAATATAAAAATTGACGGGGATCGATTCAACCTGCAATTCCCGCAAGGCATAAACGACTTCCAGAATATCCTGGGGCGTCTCCCCCATCCCCGCGATCATCCCCGAGCAAAGCTGGATATCCGCCCGGCGGGCCGCGGCCAGCGTGTTGAGCCGGTCCGCGTAGGTGTGCGTCGTGCAGATATTCGGATAATTACGTTCCGAGGTATTCAAATTATGATTGAGCCGGTCCAAGCCCGCCTCTTTGAGGATATTGGCCTTGCCTTCATCCAAAAGTCCGGAGGAAACGCACACCTGCAGCGGCGGGTATTTGGCCTTGATCTCGCGGATCAAACGAGCAATATGCGCCACGCGCGTGGCCGACGGCCCGCGCCCGGCAAAGACCATGCAATAACGGAAAGCGCCTTTTTCATAGGCGTTCTTGGCCTCGGCAAGGATCTCCTCATCGGACTTTAAGGGATATTCCTCGATATCGGAATCGGAAGTTTTTGCCTGCGCGCAATAGCGGCAGTTCTCCGGACAGAACCCGTTCTGGGCGTTGTTGATAATATGGATGGAGACCTCTTTCCCGCGGTATTTCTTGCGCACCTCAAAGGCGGCGTTCAATAACGGCAACAATTCAATTTCTTCGGAAGTGAGTATATCCAGCGCAGTTGAGCGCGGCAGGGTCTCGTTGGCGACACTTTGCCCGGCGAGCTGGTTATAAAAGTCCCGGTTCATTTCCATTATATTCTTTGCTATTTAGTGATAAATAGTGTATCCTAGTACCTATGAACAATACCACAACGGGTACTAATTGTAAACCGGGAAATGTCCATTCGGTTCACATTCCGGTCATGGGCACGGGCTTCTCCATCGATACCCCCATCAAGGTCGCCAAGTACGGTATCTCTTCGGTCATCTCCATCGTGGATGATTGCCTTGTCGAAGATATGCGTAAATACCACAGCGGCTTGCGCGGGAAGGACTATGTCCCCATCACCAAAGAAGACGAAGACTACCGGGCGCGGCGCATTACCGCCTATCTTAACCTCGTTGACGACATCGTACAAGACGAATTTGCAAAAGTGAGATCATCTTCCTTCGAACCGGGCAGTGAGATCAGCAAATATTTCGAGCTCCTCGCGCAGGATTCCCCGCTTAAAGCCCAATACAACGCCATGCTCGTTGAAACGGATCCGGCACGCAAAAACGTATTGCAGGAAGATCTGCGGGGGCAAATGAAAGCCGGCAGCATTGATGTCAACATCATGACCAAGATCGATAAGATGAATTACGGCCCGGATAAAAAGGAACTTGCCTCCGAGTATTCGGACGCGCTGGCGGCCTTGCGCGGCTACGCCCAAAGCAAATTGAATTCGGCCATCGTCTTCTCCGCCGGGATCAACCGCCGGCTGTACACCTATATCGAAAAATTCAAAGATTTCTACGCGGATGCCACCGGAACGATCAAAAAGCGGATCATCCTCAAAGTGAGCGACTATCGTTCTTCATTTATCCAGGGCTCATTCCTGGCCAAAAAAGGATTGTGGGTTTCCGAATACCGCATCGAATCGGGTCTTAACTGCGGCGGGCACGCCTTCGTCTCCGACGGTTACCTGCTGGGCCCGATCCTCGAAGAGTTCAAAAAGAAAAAAGACGAACTCATGGCCACGATCCTCAAGCTCTGCAACGAGGCCTTGCACGCGAAGAATTTGAAACCGTTCGCTCAAGCGCCCTGCACCCGTATCACCGCCCAAGGCGGCATCGGGACCGCTAAAGAAAACAAATTTTTGCTGGAATTCTATCAGATCGACGGCACCGGCTGGGCGACACCTTTCTTGCTGTGCCCCGAGGCGACCAACGTGGACGAGGTGACCCTGAAAAAACTCTGCGCGGCCACGGAAAATGATATCGAATTAAGCGAAGTGTCGCCTTTGGGTGTGCCGTTCCATAATCTGAAGGAAAGCCCCAGCGAGCTGGAAAAACGCCGCAAGATCGAACTCGGCCGCCCCGGGAGCGCCTGTCCCAAAGGGTATCTTGTTTCCAACCGGGAATTTACCGAGCAACCGATTTGCACCGCCTCGCGGCAATACCAGAAATTAAAACTGGACCAGCTCAAGACCGTTGCGCTCGACCCGTCGGCCTTCAAACAGCGCGCGGAACAGATCATGCGCAAATCCTGTATCTGTAACGACCTGGCTGAACCACCCTTGATCACCCACCATGTCGTCACAAAAAACGGGATCGAGCCCAAGCGCTTTACGGCCATCTGTCCGGGACCGAACATCGCGCACTTCTCCAGGATCGTTTCGCTAAAGGAAATGATCGACCACATCTACGGAAGGTTAAATCTTTTGGAAGGTGTGGCGGCGCGTCCGAACATGTTCATCAAGGAATTGCAGCTCAATATCGAATACTTCATCAAGGAAGTCAAAAAGATCGCGCCGGCGCCCAGCCAGAAGCAGATCGAATACGTGAATGAATTCAAGAAGAACCTGATGGAAGGAATGGAATACTACCGCGAATTATTCCCCCGAATGATCGAGGAAACCGAAGAATACCGCACGCGCACCCTCGCGCAACTGCAGGAATTTCAAGAACGCCTCGAGAGCTTTATCGCCGATCACACCGCCCTTTTCCCAACGCCCGCCGTGGCCTTCGCCGCGGTCTAAATTCATCCTGCACCTCCCACCAAGAAGTCGATTGCGACCGCGCGGTCGCAATTCAATGTTCATATCCTAAATTCAGCGCTGGTTGGCGCGGCGGCTGTTTTCCTGACTTCGTCAACTGGACACCCCAAATTATGAGAATTCATGCATAAAATTGGAAAAATGTTCCAAATTTGCCCTAAAAATGGGGCACCCAACTAAAGGTTATAATTTTTATTTTCTCGACGATGACTCTTTGCAA
>JACRHP010000028.1 GCA_016212005.1 Candidatus Omnitrophota bacterium
GATTTTCTCCCATTGTTCATCGGTCAATTTCATATCGGCCTCCAGGTTTTATGTCCCTGAGGCCATTGTATATCCAACATCGACGGTCCGCGACCACCGATTAAATTATTTCAGACGAACGGTTTTGGGATGACTTCTAGTAGCCACATGCGCTTTGGCAGTAACCATATGTGATTAAATACATATTCTTTTTGTTGGGCAGTATAATGACCGCCCTCACCGAGGACATAACGAAAACATTCTCCTCTCTCGTCGTTAAAAAAAGGATAATGAAATATAAAAGTTTAAGAATCGTCATTGTCAATATTATCGTAATAATATCTTAAAGCTATCTGCCGATTAACTTCATCTCGCGCGGCCCTGGCCAAAAGAAAGAAAAACAATGCCCATGCCCAATGGCCATAACAAAAAAATATCAAACTAATAACATAACAAATAAAGATTATCATCGATAACGTAATTGTTCCTGCAATATCAACACCTGCGTTTTTGTTGTCACCCAGCCCATAAAAATCGCTCGAACAACTATAATCTGTCCGTTTGATGGGTTGATTAAGATTATTTAAAGAACGTTGTTGCCGAAATTTGTGGGCGCATAAAATCTTCTTTTTGTTCTATTAAGAAAACACTGTAATTTTCCGATGCGACTTTCTAAACATTAAGATAGGCAACCCAACTCCGAGTAAAAGAAATGTTGCTGGTTCTGGAATTGCACTTGATTGATCTACCGTCGCAAGATATATTTCCTTGTCGTTCTCGCCCCCTCGCCAAACGATATGATTCCCGAAAATTTTTGGATCAGCATCTCCAAAATTATTATTTGTAAGTTGTGTTACGCTAAATCCATCCCAAAAATAGATTTCTTCATCATTGCCATCAAATCCTACCCACACGATATTATTGCCAGAAATTTGGGGGGCATTGACATAAAGATTGTGGTGAGGTATTTGATGGATGTTTGAGCCATCGTAATAAAATAGCTCATTGGAATCGGTTTTCTTCCAGACAATATTATTGCCTGAAATCTGGGGGGTGTAATTACTCCCATTAAAGGTCAATTGGTTGACAGCAAGGCCATCAAAAAAGAAAATTTCCATGTCGTTGCCATCGAAGCCTTCCCAAACAATTTTATTATTTGATATTTTAGGCTGTCCTACATCTATGCTATTTTGAGTTAGCTGAAAAGTTATAGAGCCGTCGAAATAGAAAATCTCTCCCGGGTTTGCACCACGCCATGTTATGTTGTTGCCAGATATTCTAGAATTACCATCAGATGTATTATTGTTGGTTAACTGGTTAGTGGTGGAACCGTTAAAAAAGAAGATCTCATAATCGTTGCCATCATTTGTTTGCCAGACAATATTGCTGCCGGAAACTTGAGGATTAGCACCATTGGCCAGTTTAGTTGTTGTTAAACCATTATACAAAAATATTTCATGTGGATTAACCGTCGTCTTTTTTTCTCCCCACCAGACAATATTATTGCCTGAAATCTGGGGGAATAAATCTTCGTAGTGATTATCTGTTAATTGAATTGTGGTTGAGCCATTATAAAAGAAAACTTCTGTATCCTCACCATTGAAATATTGATCCCAGACAACATTATTCCCGGATATTTGTGGGTAGGCATCATCCCAGTTATTATCTGTAAGTTGAATGATTGAGAATGGGAGAGCATAGGCATAAGACACAAGAAAAAAATTCAAAAACAAGCAAAGTGTCAACTTTTTCATCACGTTTTTCCTCACAAACATTTTATTATTTTACTAAATTTACTAAAGCATAGCACCGTATCAACAAGGTGTCAAGACGCCCAAGTCTTTATGATAATACACCGCATGGATACGGCTATTAAACTAAAATTGGCTAAACGCTTACGGCAATTAAGACAGAAATATGGTTACACTCAAGAAAAACTTGCTGAACTTTCTGGTGTGGACTATAAGCATATTCAATTACTGGAGAGCAGCAATCCCTCTACCGCAAAACTGGATACTATCGAAAAACTCGCCAAAGCCTTCAAAATAACCCCTTCAAAATTATTGGATTTTAAAAAGTAATTTATCCACCGCCTCATCTACATGCTTCTCCGTCAAATGGCTGTAGATCATCGTCGTGTCAATGTCCGCATGCCCCATCAATTTTTTGACCGTGGCCAGATCAACGCCTTTCATCACAAGGTGAGAGGCGAAGGTGTGGCGCAGGGAGTGGACGGTGTTCGCCTCGCCGAAATTCAGCTTCTTGGCCAGAGTTTTATATCTCTTCAGGAGGCGGTTTTTGTAAATCCTGTTTCCGTCCTCGTCCGGGAACACATACTGGCTGCCGTTGACTTTGGCCCGCTGATCCTTGAGGACCTTCAAAAGCCCGTCGTTAACGGGGATCTCCCGCTCGTTGGTCTTGGGCGTCCAGTCGTCTTTGACGGCGATCTTTATTTTCCGGCGGTCAAAGTCCACGTCCCGCCATTCGAGGTTTTCCAGCTCGCTTTTTCTCATGCCTGAATTGAGAAACGCGAAGAATACCGGACGCAGCCAATCGTCGGACGCTTCCAAAAGCTGTTTGCATTGCTCTTCGGTGAGAAACTTGGGGGCAACGGTAGTGGGAACCCGGAGCCGGGACACGCCGTCCGTCGGGTTGGCTTTCTGATAACCCCACGTTATGGCCAGACGGAACATCATCCGGAGGACGATCATTTCAGCGTTGACCGTCCGGTTTTCCGCGCCTTCCGACTTGCGAAACTGTTTAAAATCCTCAAAGGCTTTCGGCGCGAATTGCGATAATTTTTCCAAGCGGATCGGACTTTGGGAAAGAAACCTCAAAAAATTATCCAGGATGGCCCCGTATCTTTTCCGGGTGCTCGGGGCGAGGTTGGTTTGGCAATAGGCTTTAAATTCGGAGAGAAGCTTCTCAAAGGACTGATCGGCTTTGAGAAAGCCCAATTCGTTCTTGGCAAGTTTGACTTCGAGGTCTTTTAAAGCAAGCTCGGCGATCTTCCTGGAACGGCCAACACCCTTGCGGACACGTCTGCCATTGACCCGATAGTCGATAAAATAGGTGTTCCCTTTTTGACGGAGAGTAGCCATATTACGGATGCTGGTGAAAACCGATTTTTCCCTTCGGCTTTTCGGGCTCTGAAATAAGCCGTTTAATAATTTCAACGATTGCGATAATCTCTTTATCGTGCTTACCAACTTTTTCTTCCAGCTCCTTCATTCTTTGAGCAAGCTCTTTATGAGTGTTTATAAATTCTCTTAAGCGGATAAAGGTTTTAACAATATGGATGCTTATTTTCACGGCTCTTTCGCTTTTAAGGACACTGGCTAACATGGCGACGCCGTGTTCCGTAAACGCTCTTGGTCTTACCGTCGAATGCTTCAAGCTTTTGAACCGGTCACAATTTGTGACCAGTTCCTTTGTTTCTTCTTCACTTAACCGGAACATAAAGTCCGGGAACCTCTCCTCATTTCGATTAACGGCCTGGTTCAAGACTTTTGTTCCTACACCATAAAGTTCCGCCAGATCTCGATCAACCATCACTCTTTGACCACGAATTAAGAATATTCTGCTCTCGACCTCTCCTGATGCTATAAAAACGATTGATTTCTTATTCATAGGTCTCCTTTAAACAAAAGAAATAAAAAAAGACAATCTCCTCAAATAGAGAAGACTGCCTTATTGGTTTGCTTGACGAAATTCTCGGCCACTATTTCCTCGCATCTTCAATCAGTCCCGATGCCGATCAATTGTTTTACTTCGTAAAACAGTAGGCATCGGGATAAACTCAATCAGCAATTTACGTTCGTTTCACTCCGTAAATTGCGATTTCGTTTTAGGCACCATTTGGGCACCAAAGCGTTAAAGAAATAGTAGCAAAATTACAAACTATTGTCAAATAATATATTTACAACACATAAAAATAAAGAAGTGGAGGTGCCGGGAATCGAACCCGGGTCCTTGGGTCACTGGATATAAGCCTCTACATGCGTAGTCTATCTTTTGGTCTTACCCTAATTCCTCCGCTAGACAGGATCCTTAGGGCCAGTCTCTAGAGTCTTATTAAAAACGCCGAGACACTCGTTTCTAACCAGCCTGCTAGGGTCCCCTTGTCAAGCCCGCAGGCGAGACCTGCAAGAGGGCTTAGCTAATTATATAGCTAAGGCTGGTGCAACCGGAAGCATCGGAGCCGCGAAGATCGGGGCCACGATGGCTTCAGCTGCCGCTAACGTTGGATCGTTTGCGTTTATTGTGTGCCTGGATTGTTAACGGGGCCGACCAAGCTTCCCCGGCATGCCACCTATACCCTACTAACTCAAGTCGAAGCCGATCACCCCCATATCTAGAAATGAACGGATACGCAGTGTATGGTTTAGCTATGAAAAAGAACGGTTATCCCAAATTTTGCGAAAGCAAAATTTGCCCCGAAGGGGTTGCACGACAAAATCCGATTAGGATTTTGTCGGCTTGCAAGGTAATCCCAGATTTTTCGTCATAAAATTTTGTGACTGCACAAAATTTGGGATGCCCCGCAAAACAGGACAAACTCTCGTTGAGTTTGTCCTTGCGGCCTCTCGCTGTCGCTCGAGGCAGATTTTTCTATCGAAAAATCTGGGACAATTATAGCTGATTTTTCGATGGGAGGCAAACTTTTCTTACCGTCGGGACTTCTTCACCCGCCGGCTCAAGTCGCGCTGGAGATCTTTCTTTTTAATCGCCTCGCGCTTGTCGTAGGACTTCTTGCCCGTGCCCAGGGCTATCTCGACTTTGACAAACCCGCGATTATTGAAATACATTTTGGTAGGCACCAGGATCAGGCCGCGCTGGGTGGTGTATCCGAAGATCTTCTTGATCTCTTGTTTATGGAGCAGCAGTCGCCGCGGGCGCTCGGGCTCCTCATTAAGGTAACTGGCCTGCCGGTAAGGCTCGATCTGCAGATTATAAAGGAACAACTGGCCTTCGGAAACCCGGGCAAAGCTGTCTTTAAAGTTGACATGCCCCGCCCGGACGGACTTGACCTCCCCGCCCTTAAGCTCAATCCCGCATTCCCAGCGGTCGGTGAGGGCATAATCCCGGAACGCCTTCTTGTTGGTCGCGATCGTCTCTGCCATGGCGGGTCAATTATAACACAAAAGGTTCCGCGCTCCCCTAATTTAAATAAGGATATCCCGGATTTTTCGATAGAAAAATCCGCCTCGAGCAATAGCGAGAGGCCGCAAGGACAAACTCGACGAGAGTTTGTCCTGTTTTGCGGGGTATCCCAAATTTTGTGGCCGCACAAAAGTGTACGACGAAAAATCCAGGATTACCTTGCAAACCGACAAAATCCTCGTCGGATTTTGTCGTGCAACCCCTCCGGGGCAAATTTTGCTATTGCAAAATTTGGGATAATACGAATTGTTGACACCAAAACCCTTTATGGATATACTGGGAACCATCTTTGCGGATTAAAAGGCGGGCCGTGGTACGCTTTGGCCGATTCTGCTTCGCCCCAAAATTTTCATTGGGGGGCTACGCAGAATAACGCCCCATCATTTCTGTATTGCTTTCGCGTCGAATTTCCGCTCAAGCCTAAAGAGCAAGGCCCGGCGAAATCCAACGCGAAAGCCTTTGGACGAAGACGGGCCGAAGTGGCGGAATTGGTAGACGCGCGGCGTTCAGGGCGCCGTGGGATCACTCCCATAAGAGTTCAAATCTCTTCTTCGGCATTAATTTCCCAGAAGGAAATTAATGCCCCCCCCCACGCTTGTTTTGTCCCAGTAAAGGCAAGCCTTTACTGGGATTAATCCCCGAAATTGCAAAGCAATTTCAGGGGACGACTTACTATCAATATCAAGGAGCAAAACAGTGGGGACAACCCGAGACATACAAAAATAGTTGTCCAACACAACCGTCGCAGCACAGAAAAGGAACCATATGAGCGCAGATGAGCTTCGCCGTCAGGCAGCCGAGGTCGATGACATAGAGATCAAAGAGTGGATGAGTTCCCTGGATTATGTCCTCAAACATGGTTCCACCGACCAGGCCTACAAGATCCTCCACCAGTTGCAAATCCGCGCCCAGGAAGCCGGCGTCACGCTCCCTTTTACCGTCAACACCCCTTACATCAATACGATCCCCAAAAGCAAACAACCGCCCTATCCCGGAGACCGCGAGCTCGAACGCCAGATCAAGAGCATCATCCGCTGGAACGCGATGGCGATGGTGGTGCGCGGCAACCGCGCCGAAAACGGCATCGGCGGGCACATCTCCACGTACGCCTCGGCGGCGACCCTTTTCGAAGTAGGGTTCAACCATTTCTTCCGCGCCAGGACCAGGGACTTCTGCGGGGATTTCGTCTATTTCCAGGGACACGCTTCCCCCGGCGTTTACGCGCGGGCGTTCCTGGAAGGCCGGCTCACGGAACAGAACCTTGAAAATTTCCGCCGGGAACTTAAAGAAGGCGGCGGGCTCTCCTCCTACCCGCACCCGTGGCTGATGCCCAACTTCTGGCAATTCCCGACCGTCTCGATGGGCCTCGCGCCGATCACGGGCATCTACCAGGCCCGTTTCATGCGTTACCTGGAAGACCGCGGGTTAAAACCCGAAGACGACGCCAAGGTCTGGGTCTTTATGGGCGACGGCGAATGCGACGAACCGGAATCTCTCGGCGCCATCCATCTGGCCTCGCGCGAGAAGCTCGACAACCTCATCTTCGTCATCAACTGTAACCTCCAGCGGCTCGACGGGCCGGTGCGCGGCAACGGCAAGATCATCCAGGAGCTCGAAGCGATCTTCCGCGGCGCGCAGTGGAACGTCATCAAGGTCATCTGGGGCGAAGACTGGGACCCGCTCCTGGAAAAAGATACCGAAGGCATCCTTGCCAAACGCATGGGCGAAGTCGTCGACGGCCAATATCAGAAATATTCCGTTTCCCCGGGCGCGTACATCCGCAAGGACTTTTTCGGCGCCGACCCGCGGCTCCTGGAAATGGTCAAACACCTGAGCGACCAAGGCCTGGAGAGTCTGCGCCGCGGTGGGCATGACCCGGCCAAAGTTTACGCGGCGTACAAGGCGGCCGTCGAATTCAAGGGGGCCCCCACCGTCATCCTCGCCAAGACCATCAAAGGCTACGGCCTCGGGGAAAGCGGCGAAGGTAAAAACATCTCGCACCAGCAGAAAAAACTCAACGAAGACGAGCTAAAACAATTCCGCACGCGGTTTAACATCCCCATCTCCGATGAAGATGTCGTCGAAACTCCATTTTACAAGCCCGACCCCGACTCCGGGATCATGAAGTATCTCCACGAACGGCGCAAGGCCCTGGGTGGATACATGCCTTCGCGCCATGAAACGAGCCAATCGGTCCCGACGCCGTCCGAAGAACTGTTCGACGAATTTTATAAAGGGACCGAGGGCCGCGAGGTCTCCACCACCATGGCCTACGTCCGGATCCTGACCAAACTCCTCAAGGACAAAGAGATCGGCAAGCTGATCGTCCCGATCATCCCCGATGAGGCGCGGACCTTCGGCATGGAAGCGCTCTTTCGCCAATGCGGGATCTACTCTCACCTCGGGCAGCTGTACGAACCGGTGGACAAAGACAGCCTGCTTTATTACAAGGAAGCTGTCGACGGCCAGATCCTCGAGGAAGGGATCAACGAGGCGGGCGCCATTTCTTCGTTCATCGCCGCCGGCACCGCCTATTCGACGCAGGGGATCAACACGATCCCGTTCTACATCTATTATTCGATGTTCGGGCCGCAGCGCGTCGGCGATCTGGTCTGGGCGGCGGCGGATTCGCGCTGCCGGGGCTTTTTGGTCGGCGGGACCGCGGGACGCACCACGCTCAACGGCGAAGGCCTCCAGCACCAGGACGGGCACAGCCATCTGTTATTATCTTCCGTCCCCAACATCGTGACCTACGACCCCGCCTTCGCCTTTGAACTGGCCGTCATCATCCGCGACGGCATTTGCCGGATGTACGAGAAACAGGAAAACATCTTTTATTACATCAGCGTCGGGAACGAAAACTACTCCATGCCCGCCATGCCCGAAGGCGCCAGGGAAGGCATATTAAAAGGCATGTACAAATTCAAATCCTCGGTGAAAAAGAACGCCGGCGCGCGCGCGCAGCTGTTCGGCAGCGGATCGATCCTCAACCAGGTCCTTGAGGCACAAAAGATCCTGGAGAAGGATTACAACATCGCCGCTGACGTCTGGAGCGTGACCAGTTACAACGAACTGCGCCGCGACGCCCTGCAGGCCGAGCGCTGGAATATGCTCAACCCCCTGGAAAAGCCGCGCGTCCCTTACCTCACCCAATCCCTCAAAGGACAAGGCGACATCTTTGTCTTCGCCTCGGATTACATGAAGGTCATGCCGGACGCGGTCACCAAATGGGTGCCCGGCCCCTGCGCCTCGCTGGGGACCGACGGGTTCGGCCGCAGCGACAGCCGCATCGCCTTGAGGGATTTTTTCGAGGTCGACGCGCGCCACATCGTCTTTACCACCCTGGGCACCCTCCACAAACAGGGAAAAATAGAAGCCGGTGTCGTGAAAAAGGCGGCCAAAGACTTCAATATCGACGCGCGCAAGCGGAACCCGATGATTTCATAAAAGTGTCAAAACCGCATCTTGGAGAAGACCGTGATTAAGCTTCCCCTCCGGGCCCAGGCTTTCGCCACACCCCTGTTTTTGTTCCTCGCGAGTTTTCTCCTGCGCTTGGCTCTGATCAGTAAAGGGCCCTACCACATTGATGGCCTCGGTCTGGCGATCCAGTCCGAAGCCACGCTGGCGATGGGCCAACTCCAGCCCTTCCTGTGGATAGGGTACACCATGACTTTGCTCCTGGGAACGTTTTCTGTCTGGCTGGCCAAACTGTCAGGACAAAACGACCCCGTCGCGGCCGTCAATCTGATGACGGTGACGCTCAGTTCCTTGACCATCCCCACCGCTGGGGTATTCATCAGAAAGGTTCTCAATCCGCAGGCCGCATTCACAGCCTGCGTTCTGCTCTCGGTGTTCCCCCTGTTCCTCAGCCTTTCAACGTTTGCAAACAGCCATATCCCGACGCTATTCTTCCTGTTCCCTGCGCTGATCGCCTTGACGGAATATAAAACAACAAACCATCCGGCAGGCCTTCTCCTTGCCGGTATCCTCCTGGGGCTGACGGGTGCAAGCCGCCTGCAGGACATCGTCCTTCTGTTTGTGCCAATCAGTTGCTTTTTCTTTATGCCCCTGGAGGGGCGCCGGGATCATGGCCGTCAGATATTGCCGTTCGCGGGACTCTGGGGCTTGGCAGGTCTCACGATTCTACTGGTCTACTTGCCGATGCAATTGACCAGCGGAACACCGGGTTATCTCCCCTTTTTCAACGCCTATCAAAAGGCGTGCCTGCATACCAACACCTTCCTCCCGAAATTCAACATTCACATGATCCAGAAAAGCCTGTTAATTATCAAGAACGAACTCTCTTTTCCGGGAATCGCGGCGGCCGCCGCCGGGCTCGTCCTCATGGGAAGACACAAACCAGGAGCCCTGTGCTTCTTTTTGCTCTGGTTCCTCTGCCCCCTGGCCTTTTACGGAAACATCTTCACCGCGACTTCCCGTTACCTCATGCTTTCCCTGCTACCGCTCATCATCGGCGCCGGGTATGCTTTCTCTTTTCTCCTCTCATCCCAAAACCGGGTCAACCGGATCGCCGCTCTTACCCTGTTTCTATTCTTGAACATCGCATTTCTCGTCAAAGCCATCCCCGTCTTGTACTTCCGCCATCAATACGCCCTCACCCCGGATTTTGCCCGATGGGTAGGGACCGTCACCGAACCGCAGGCGGTCATTGTCGGAGAAGACGAGAATTATTTTGTAAGCCATTATGCGGAACGCGCAACCTTCCCCTGGCCCCACGAGGCCCCGGGCCGCATTGATCCGGCCCCCTTCGCCGCCTGGCTCAACGGCCAACTCGCCCGACAACAGCCCGTTTATGTCACCGTCACCAACAACATCAGAGTCCCGGAGGACAGGGATTTTTATCATTTCCTGAAGAATCATTACCGTTTGACCCTCATCGGCCGGCCCCTCTATGAAGACTGGCACCATTCCACGACCAGCCTTCAAATCGAACGAATCTGCTTTTATAAGATTGAAGGCCCCAACCCCTGACGTCCTTCCTGAATGCGCCCGTCCCAATATCTTTTTCCTTTCCCGGAAAGAATTTCTCCTTGCGCACGAATTTATTCCGTAATACAATAAACAAGTTTTTATTTTGGTTACGCACAATTAAAGGAATCCCTAATGATCGATTTTAAATTACCCGAGGTTGGTGAGAACATCAAATCCGGTAGCATCGTTGCCGTCCTGGTGGCGGCCGGCGATGTGGTCAAAAAAGACCAGCCGCTTCTGGAGATGGAAACGGACAAGGCCTCGCTGGAAATCCCTTGTCCCTGCGACGGGACCATTAAAGAGATTTTGATCAAAAAAGGCGACGACGTTAAGATCGGCCAGGTGGTGATGCGCATTGATGAGGGAAAGACCTCCAACGCTGCCAAGACCGCGCCAAAACAAGCCGCTCAACCCGCGCCGATCGGCGCCGTTACCGGGGCAAAAGAAAGTCCCCGGCCTGCCGTTGCGCCAGCTATTTATGCCGCGCCGGTGCAAACAGCGGCCGCTGTTCTGCCGGAAACTCCCATCGATGTCCCGGCCGCGCCTTCCGTACGACGTTTCGCCCGCGAGATCGGCATTAATATCGCCCAGGTTTCCGGGACAGGCCCCGGAGGCAGGATCTCCATTGAAGACGTCAAAGCCTTTGCCAAAGCGCTCAACACTTCCCGCGCAACCATGGCGCCGGCGGGTGTCGCGGTCAAGCCATTGCCGGATTTCAGCAAATGGGGCGCGATCGAACGCCAGCCGATGAACAACATCCGCAAAAAAACCGCGGAACACATGACACTGTGCTGGACAACGATCCCGCACGTCACCCAATTCGACAAGGCGGACATCACCAGCCTGGAACAATTGCGCAAAAAATTCTCCACGCCCGAACGCAAACTGACCGTCACACCGTTCCTTTTAAAGGTCATCGCCGCGGCCCTGAAAACATTTCCCGAATTTAACGCCTCAATCGACATGACGGCCCAGGAAATCATTTATAAAAAATATTGTCATATCGGTGTCGCCGTTGATACCGACCGCGGGCTGATCGTGCCGGTCATCCGGGACGTCGAGCGCAAGACCATCTTGCAGCTGGCGGATGAACTTAACGCGACCGCCCAGCGCGCGCGGGACAAAAAAATCTCTCTGGAGGAACTTCAGGGCGGATCCATGACGGTCACCAATCTCGGCGGCATCGGGGGAACGCAGTTCACCCCCATCGTCAACTGGCCCGAGGTCGCGATCCTCGGTGTAGCGCGCGCGCAATGGGAACCGTATTATGTAGACGGCAAGCTGTCACCTGCGCCGCGCTTTATGCTGCCTCTTTCTCTTTCCTACGACCACCGCCTCATCGACGGCGCCAACGGCGCGCGCTTCCTGCGCTGGGTCTGCGAGGCCGTCGAACAGCCTTTTACGACGGAACTTGAAAAATGAACCTCGCCAAGTCACAATGTCGTAGAATCACCACGTCACACATAAAAGCTTTAACTGGTGACCTTGTGACCTGGTGACATTGAGACCAGATAATTTATGAACGATCAAAAAACACAACTTGTTGTCATCGGCGCCGGGCCCGGCGGTTACGCGGCCGCGTTTTACGCGGCGGACCTGGGGATGCAGGTCACCGTCGTTGACATGGAGCAAAATCCCGGCGGCGTTTGCCTTTACCGCGGCTGCATTCCCTCCAAAGCTCTGCTTCATGCCGCTAAAGTCGTCAGTGAATCCAGGGACGCCAAAGAATTCGGCATCACCTTCAATGAGCCCCGCATCGAGGTCGAAAAATTACGCGCCTGGAAAAATAACATTGTATCAAAAATGACGGGCAACCTGGGATTGTTGGCCAAAAGCCGCAAGGTCACATTCCTCCAGGGTAAAGCAACCTTTGTTGATTCCAATACCGTCAAAGTGCAAAAGACGGACGGCTCATCGCAAAACATACAGTTTGAACACGCGATCCTGGCGACGGGTTCACGTCCGATCACTCTACCTAATGTACCGGATTCGCCGTTCGTCCTTAATTCCACAACGGCCTTGGATCTCCAGAATATCCCTGCCTCGCTTTTGGTCGTCGGCGGCGGGTACATCGGGCTGGAGTTGGGGACGGTCTACGCCGAATTAGGCAGCGCGGTTTCCGTCGTGGAAATGACGCCAGGACTTCTCCCCGGGGCCGACCGTGACCTGGTCACGGTGCTGGAAAAGCGCCTAAAGACCATCTTCAAGTCGACCATGCTCGGCACAAAAGTCGCCAAAGTGGAGCCAACGGCCAAGAACGTGAAGGTTACCTTCGAAAATCCGGATGGTAAAACCAGCCAAGAGATATATGACAAAATTTTAATAGCCGTCGGCCGCAAACCGAATTCCAGCGATCTAGGGTTGGAGAATACGAAAGTAAAAATTACTCCAAAAGGATTTGTCCAGGTGGACCTTCAGCGGCGAACGACGGACCCGGCGATCTTTGCCATCGGCGATGTGGCTGGAGAACCCATGCTCGCGCACAAGGCCTCGCATGAAGGGCGCGTGGCTGTCGACGCGATCGCCGGCAAAAAAACCGTTTTTGAACCTAAAGCTATTCCCGCGGTCGTTTTTACCGATCCGGAGATCGCCTGGTGCGGCTTGACCGAAACGCAGGCCAAACAGGAAAACCGCAACGTCGCGGTCGCCAAATTCCCGTGGGGCGCGTCCGGGCGGGCCATGACCTTAAACCGAACGGATGGATTGACAAAACTGATCCTTGATCCGGACACCCAGCGCGTTTTAGGGATGGCGATTATCGGGCCCGGCGCCGGGGAATTGATCTCGGAAGGTGTCCTCGCCGTTGAAATGGGCTCCGTCGCCGAGGACGTCAAGCTGGCTATTCACCCTCATCCCACCACCTCGGAGACGATCATGGAAGCCGCCGAAAGCTTCTTCGGCCACGCCACGCACATCCACCGGCCTAAAAAGCATTAAGACGAAATTCCGCTGTCTCTCCAAGTTGCAATCCCAATCTTACAGCGTATCCAGCATTGATCTCCAAGACGTAAAGCGCTTCGTGCCCCGGAGGGTATCGCGGACAAGGATCCGCCACGCACGGCGGGACGTTATGTTCGACATGGACAATCCTTCGGCCGGAATCTATCCAAATCATATCTAAGGGGATCAGCGTGTCTTTCATCCAGAACGTGTATGGTTCACTTTTCTGAAAAACAAACAACATCCCGCTACCGGGATCGAGGGATCGTCTAAACTGCAGCCCGCGATGTAACTCCTCTTCTTTCTGCACAACCTCCACCTTGACGCATTTGTCCTTAAAACAGACTTGACCAATCCTGGAAGAAGTATTTTGAGAACAACTTATGCTGGAAATCCCAAACAACAAACCACAAATTACAAACAATAAACTGGATTTGTTCATTACCATTATTCCCCCATCAAATTCAAATAATCCTTAAAATCCAGTTTGCCCGTGATAGCCTGGTTGACCGCGGAGATCCTCTGCGGAATAAACGGGTGCGTGCGCCAGTAACTGTACTCGCGGCTGGGTTGTTTGTCCTCTTCCTTCTTTAATTTCTTAAGAAACGTGACCATGGCATCGGGGTTATATCCGGCGAGCCTCATGTATTTGACGCCCAGACGGTCGGCTTCGAATTCATCCTGCTGGGAATAGGCCGAGAACAAGGAAAGCAGCGCGAAGTTCACCCCCTGCGCGACCCGGGTGCTGGATTGCGTCGCCAGGCCCTGGAGGATCAGCGCCCCGTAAGCGTTCTGGATGCGTTTGACGGCGTGCCGGGCGGTGATGTGGGCGACTTCATGGGCGATCACCCCGGCCAATTCGTCATCATTCTCCGCTTTATCCAGTACGTCCTTGAAAATGTAAACGTACCCGCCGGGCAGGCTGACCGCGTTCATCAGGTCTTTGTCGATCACTTTGATAAAATAGACGATGTC
The DNA here is from genome assembly GCA_016212005.1 of Candidatus Omnitrophota bacterium. GTDB lineage: Bacteria > Omnitrophota > Gorgyraeia > Zapsychrales > Zapsychraceae > UBA10015. The sequence continues at coordinate 14,050 of JACRHP010000028.1, forward strand.
TTTACGGTCGCAGACGGCAACGACCCGGCCGAGGATTTTTTGCACCCGTTCGTTGAGATCCACATCGGTCGCGGTTTCATACTGCGCTTCCATTTTCGCGGCCACGGCCTCGCCGATGGCGACCTCCTTGTCGGTCCCGTAGATCAGCGTTTCCTGTTGCTGGGTCGCGAGATTGTATTCAGTCGAACAACCAGCCAGCGCACAACAAAACAACATCAAGATAAAACTCGAAATCCGAAATCCGAAATCCGAAACAATTTTCAAATTCAAAATCCAAACAAACAAACTGTTTTGAACATTTGAATTTAAGGCTTTGAATTTGTTTCGGGTTTCGTGCTTCGAATTTCGGATTTTCATAGTATCGAAATACCTACTTTCTTAAGCATGCTGGCCAATTTCGCCATCGGGAGGCCGATGACGTTCGCGTAGCAACCTTCAATGCGGTGGATAAAAATGCTCCCCCAGCCTTCGATCTGAAACCCGCCCGCCTTGTCGAAAGGATTGACCCGGCGGTGATATTGGGTGATTTCTTTCTCCGTGAGGGGGATCATGAAAACGCGGGTTTTTTCATAATCCACCAGCGTCTTGCCGCGCGCCGCGTCGATGACCGCCACCCCCGTGTAGACCCACGAAGGGCGGGAAAAAAGGATTTTTAATATCCGCCGGGCGTCCGCGGAATCGCGGGGCTTGCCGATGATCTGTTTGTTGCCGGCGTAAACAAGCGTGTCCGCGCCGATGACAACTCCGCTCTTAAGGCGCGCCGCGACATCTTGGGCCTTGCGCCGGGCGTTCTCCATGACCAGCGCCGCGCACGTCGTTTTGATGTTGTGGAGTTCCGCCGCACGGCTGGGCTTGACGGTAAATCGCAGACCAAGAAATTTGAGCAACTTTCGCCGCTGCGGAGATTGCGAGGCGAGAATGAGTTTTTTCATTGATTCGGTAAATAGTAAATGGTCAATGGTGAATGGTCGTTTTTCCTATTTACCATTAACTATTAACCATGCACCTACGGATGGATTTCAGAAATGTTAAAGAGTGCCACAAGTGGAACACCTTTTTGGGCGAGGGCTTGTTTAGCACCCTCGTTACGGTCGAGCACGCATACGGCCTTGAGGACGTGAATCCCCATCGGCGTCAGGACATCCAGCGACTCCAAGAAGGCCTTGCCGGTTGTGGCGACATCATCAATCAAGATAACCCGGCCCCCTTTTCTTAATTCAGGGCCTTCGACCTGCTGCTGTTTGCCGTGGGTTTTCGGCGCTTTGCGGATGATGAACGTGTTGACCGGGTTTCCGGCCTGAAGACTCACCACACCGATGGCGCCCACCATCGGGTCCGCGCCCAGCGTCGGGCCGCCGATAGCATCGTACGATTCCCCCCTGACCGCGTCCAGGATCAGGCGCGCGCACAGATACGCGCCCCTGGCCGTCAAGGTCACCCGCCGGGCGTCCACGTAATAATCGCTTTCTTTGCCCGAGGAAAGGATGACCTTGCCTTTGGCGTAAGCGTCTTTAGTCAGAAGATCGAGGAGATCCTGACGTTCTTTGTGTAGCTCAATCATTAAACTCTCTCCGTTACCTATCACCCATCAACTATCACCCTTATGAATCGGTATACCGCTTGAGCCCTTTGAGCTCCAGGTCAAACTCGTCCTTGCTGTCGGCGTAATTGCGCGCCTCCGCGGCGTCCACGAGGCCGTCTTTGACAAGCTTGACCAGCGATTTCTTGAACGACTGCATGCCGAAGAGCTCCCCCTCGTCGATGTACGTCTGGATCTCGCGGATCTGGCCGTCGCGGATCAGGCGCGCGACCGTGGGAGTCACCACCATCGTCTCGGTCGCCGGGACGCGGCCCTTGCCGTCGCGCCGCGGTAAAAGCCGGATCGAAAGCGTGCCTTTTAAAATGAGCGAAAGCTGCATGCGCACCTCATCGTGCAGGTGGGGCGGAAAAAAGTTCACCATCCGGATGATCGTCTGGACCGCGTTGATCGTGTGGAACGTCGTAATGACGAACGTCCCCAGCTCGGTGGCCGTGATGGCCGCCCGCATGGTCGGCTCGTCGCGGATGTTGCCGATAAAAATAATGTCCGGGCTCTGCTGGGTGACGTGCTTGAGGGCCATCGGGTACGACTGGACGTCGAGGCCCAGCTCGCGCTGGTTGATGATGCTTTTCTTGTCCTGGAACAGGAACTCGATGGGGTCCTCGATCGTGATGATATGTTTGGCGTACAGGACGTTGATGTATTCGATCATGCTGGCGATGGCCGTCGATTTGCCGTTACCCGCCGGCCCGCAGACCAAAAACAACCCCTTGGACTCCTCGCAAAATTTCTTCAGGACATCGGCGGGAAGGTTGAGCTGGTCGAAATTCTCGACCTGCATGTGGACGTGCCGGGCGACGATGGCGGGGGTCCCGCGCTGCATGAAGATGTTGACCCGGAAACGCCCGATATGCGGCTCTTCATGGATAAAATCGATATCGCAATTTTCCAAAAAATGTTTTTTGCGGGATTCGCTGACCAGCAGGAGGTTCGTGATGCCCTGCATGTCGCTTTTGGTCAGGGGTTCCGTCGCGATCGTCTCGACCTTGCCGTTGATACGCGCGCGCGGGATGGCGTGGGTCCTCAAATAAAGGTCCGAAGCCTCTTTTTCGCACATGAGCTGGAATAATTGCTGGATATTCATATTGTCTTTCGTCGGTTCAGATGTCGATTCTTTTTTATTGTACTTCGCGCAACCGGTTGATTCAACAGAAAAGGCTTCGTTTTTTCTATTTCCGCTGCTATCCGGCGTTCCCGGGCAAGCAGCCGCGCCTTGCGTGTGCCGTAACGGCCCGCGTAAGCCCCCAAAGACCCGTCTTCATGGATGACCCGGTGGCACGGGATGATCACGGGATACGGGTTGCGGCGCAAGGCCTGCCCGACGGCACGCACCGCTTTGGGCGAACCAATTTTTCGGGCGACCCATTGGTAAGACCTGGTTTCTCCCAATGGGATCGTCATGGTCGCCGCCAGGACTTTCCATAGGAACTTTGTTAGCGTGATTTCTGATTTATTGTTCATTCTGGCCTCCAGTCTTCAGACAAAATCTGACGACTGAAGTCTGATGTCTGATGACTCAAACTCCAAATACATTCTTATGCCGCAGCTTACGGTGATACGAAACCGCGAAGCGGTGCGCCTCGTCGCGCACGCGCTGCAAAAGCTGCAGGGCCAGGGAATCCGGCGGCAGCTTCAGGGAATCTCTTTTACGCGGGACAAAGATTTCCTCCTCCCGCTTGGCAATCGATACGACCGGGATCTCCACCTGCAGCGCTTCCAGCGCGCGGCAGGCCGAGGACAACTGCCCCTTGCCGCCGTCGATGACGACAAGGTCCGGAAAGACCCGGCCCTCCCTTTGAAGCCGGCCGTAGCGGCGCCGGACGACCTCGGCGATCATTTCGAAATCATCGATGCCCGCCACGTCCCTAATACGGAACCGCCGGTAATTACTCTTGTCCGGCCGGCCGTTCCAGAACGCCACCATCGCCCCGACGGCCTGGTCGCCCATGATGTTGGAGATATCAAAAGTTTCGATCCTCTCCGGCATCCGCGGCAGACCCAGGACCCGCTGCAGCTGCTCGGCCTCTTTGAAATAGTTGATGTCTCTGGTCCCGGAATACAAGGCGCCGATGGCCCGGATCTGGTCGCGGACCTTGGCCGCCTGCTCGAACTGCTGCTCGCGGGCCATTTCTTCCATGTCCTGCTTCAGGCTTTTGTAGAGCGTGTCCTTTTTGCCCTCCAGGACCAACCGCACCCGGCGGATGTTCCTGGCGTAATCCCGACGGCTGATATTTTGGATACACGGGGCGTCGCAGAGCCCGATATGATAGTCCAGGCAAGATTGATGGGGAAACGGGTCGCAGGTGCGGAAATGAAAAATCTTGCGGATGATGGCCAGCGCTTCGCGGACCAGCCCCGCGCTGACGTAAGGCCCGTAATAGACGCTCGCTTTCTTGCGGCGGTCGTTCGGTCCCGGCACGCCGCCACGGACAAGGGCGATGCTGCGCACCAGCGCGACCCGCGGGAACGGCTCCGCGGTGATCTCGATGTACGGATAACTTTTATCGTCCTTGAGCTCGACGTTGTATTTGGGCCGGTATTTCCTGACGAGGCTCGCCTCCAGCAGAAGCGCCCCGGCCTCGCTGGGCGTGAGGATATAATCGATATCGGCTATTTCGGCAACCAGCATCTGTGTCTTGCCGAAAGCGGCCGGGCCGCGGGGACGAAAATACGACTGCACGCGCTTGCGCAGCGAAACGGCCTTGCCCACATAGATGACCCTGCCGGCGGCGTCCTTCATCAGATACACGCCGCTAGTCAATGGCAGCGCGTTGATCTTTTCTTTGATATCCATGCTGCGTATTTCGTGAAGCGTGAAACGTGAAGCGCAAGCTAGATACTCTTCACGAGATACTCTTCACGCTTTTTATCCAGTCCCATATCTTGCGTGCCTGTTCGATCTTCAGGGCCAGACAAACCGCTCCGTAAAGGCAAACCCAGACCACGGCGATTATCCCCAGCCGGACGGCCTCCGGGACAAAACCCAGGTAATACCAAAGCCCGAAGCCGACCAGACCCGTGGCGACGGAAGCGGCGAGCACCTTGACAAAATACCGGCGCAGATCACCGTCAAACCCGCCGAGCCGCCGGTTCAGGATATAAAAGAGCATCAAAAAATCGACCGTGCCGGCGACCGCGCTGGCCAGGGCGATCCCCCCCACCTTCAGCGGGAACATGAGGATAAAATTCAGGGCCGCGTTGATCGTCAGGCAAAACGCCGCGACTTTCACGGGCGTTTTCGTATCCTGCAGGGCGTAAAAGGCCATCACCAGGATCTTGATCCCGCCGAAACTGAAAAGCCCCAGCGCGTAATACGCCAGCGCCGAGGCAGTGATCGTCGTCGAATAGACACCGAACTCGCCGCGCTCGAAAAAAACCCGGATGACGGGGTCCGCCAGCAGAACAAGCGCGATCGTGCTCGGACACATGACAAAGAATATATTCTCCAGGGAGAACATGACCGTGCGCTTGAATGAACCGGTCTCTTGGCGCTGGACAAAACCGGAAAGGGTCGGCAACAGCGCCGTGGCCATCGCCACCCCGAAGATCCCCATCGGGCACTGGATGATCCGGTTGGCGTAATAGACGGCGGAGATCCCGCCCTGCCCGACGATCGAGGCAAGCGACGCGCAAAAGGTGTCCAGCAGGACCGACAGCTGGTACACCCCGCCCCCTACCATCCGCGGGACCAACAGCTTCCCCATCTGCGCGGCGCCCGGATGATACAGCTTCTTCGGCCAGCCGCGCGGCATGCCGACGGCAACCAAAGGTTTTAATTGAACAACCAGTTGCAGGACGCCGCCGATCAGGACCCCCACCGCCAGGCCCAGGACGGGGTCGTCCATCGTCCGCGTATAGATCAACGCGCAAACGATCATGGCGATGTTCAACAGGCACGGGCTGAACGCGGGCACGGTAAACGAACGGAAGATGAAAAGGACCGCCATGCTGTAGGCGATCAGCCCGATGAAAACCAGATACGGGAACACGAACCGCGTCAGGTTGATGGTCAGCGCCAATTTTTGGGGGTCGACGATAAACCCGGGCGCCATCACCCGGACAATGACCGGGGCGAACACGATCCCCAGGATGGTGATCGCGCTTAAGATGATCAAAGCGAGCGCCAGCAAGACGCTGTTAAGCTCCCAAAAATCCCTGGTGTCTTTTTTCTCCTTGTATTCGGAAAGGACCGGGACAACGGCCGCGTTGGCCGCCCCCTCACCGACCAGATCCCGGAAAAGGTTGGGGATCCTGAAAGCCACGAAAAACGCGTCCGCCCTGAACCCGGTCCCCAGGAGCTTCGCCGTGATGACGTCACGCGCGAAACCCAAAACGCGGGAAGTCAGGGTTCCCAGCGATAAAATGGAGGTCGATTGGATCAGCGAACGATGAGAGTCCGGGTGGGGCAATTTATTGGTTGACATCAATACCCTGATTTGTTATATTTAGCCTTCTCAAACGCGCCCCCAAAGGGCCGCGGAAGTCTAAAAAAAGGAGTTATCCCAGTGCCACAAAGAAGAACAGCCATCAAGGCCCTGCGCCAGAACCGGGTCAGACATCTGCATAACCTTGATATCGCCACGGATCTGAAGAAAACCACCAAAAAATTCCTGGCTTTGATTAAGGACAAAAACACGGCGGAAGCCCAATCGGCGTTGAAACTGATCTATAAAAAGCTGGACAAGGCCGCCAAACGGAATTTGATGCACGATAACACGGCGGCCCGTCGCAAGGCGCGTTTCAGCCGGTTAGTCAACAGCATCTCGTAACCCGCCCGGCATCCCCGGCCTTTTTCACGTCAAATCATCCCGGAAAGTTTTACGACCAGAAGCTCCAGGGCCTGTTCAGGTTTCAGACGGCTGCGTTTGATGTTCAAGTCCGCTTCCTCGAGGGCAACCAGCCCTTTGTGAAAATTCTCGCCGGAAATCCCCGACCGCGACTTTCCCCAGAACCAGACGAGCCCCCCCATGATCTGCAGCGGATGGTCCCCCTGGCTGAGCAAACTGTCCAAAATTTTACACGCCCCGGCCGGATCGCGCGCCGAAAGCGCGTTGGTCATGTCAAAAACGTTCTGCTGTTTGGGGGCGGGAATAACGGTGACCTGGGCGTAACCGGCCAGCTTTTTTAAAAAAGGGTTCTTGTCCCCGGCGTCGCCGGATTCCAGGATGATGTCCTGGTCTTCCTCCCCCCGGCCAAAGGCTCCCCGCGGGGAGGGAGCCTCTGGCCGTTTTTGCCGCCCGGATCGGGTAAGGAACTGAAGGAGGGCTTCTTTCCCGGAGGCATCAAGCTTATGGACGTTGCGCAGGACGACCAGCCGTTTGGCGCCGGCAACCGGCAAGGCAAGGAGCGTTTTGCGCAGGGCCTGGACGTCCGTGTCGCAGGCGTCCAGGTTATCATAGTCAAATAGAAGAGCTTCAGAAGAGAAAGCTGCCTTCGCCTTTAATTCCGCGATTTTTTGATCTTTGACGGCGCCGTCCGGGCCCAGCACAAGATAAATCATAAAGCAGAAATATGGTGAATGGTTAATGGTAAATGGTTAATAGACGACATCGTTAATTTTCCTGATTCAAATTTTAAAACGACTTACTATACACCATTCACCATTTACTATTTACCAGTCTTCGACCGTACGTTCCACGATCCGGCGGGCAAGGTCTGTGATGGCGTCATCGACGGTGGACTCTTCGGATTTGGCCTGGGCCCCGGTCGTAAAATACGTCGCTTCCCCGACAAAGCCCGGTTCCGTCCATGCGGGTCCCTGTTTGCGGGTGTTCCACAACTCCAGAAAGACCGTGATGTGGATACGGTATTCCTGGACGTCGTCGTTGTCCGTGTATCTTAAGGCGGTGCGGTCATAACTCAAAAGCTCACCCTTGAGGACCAGGTCCGCCTTGTCCTCATCGGCGATCTTCAGGTTGCCGTCGAACAAAAAGCGGCTGGCGATGGCGTTTTTGACCTTTACTTCCAGCAAGGGAAGATAAAGATTGCGTCGGCCCTCCGCGGCAAAACTGATGCTGTTTTTAAACGTCTGGATATGGACCGTCTTGAAATCGGAAGGAAGCGTGGAACGGGTGGTGTAGCCGCAACTTGAAAGAATGACCATGGACAATAGACCATAGACCATAGACTTGAAGAATCGGGACGCCGGCCGCGGCCCATGGTCGATGGTCCATGGTCGATGGTCTAGGGTCGACGGTCTATGGTCTCTTGTCATTGGACTTTCCGGCTGAGTTCCTGGATCTTCTTCAACGCCTCGACGGCCCACTTCGAATTCTGGAAATCATCGACGACCGTCTGGTAATAGATCAACGCGGAGCTGTACCTTTGCGTCTTTTCGTAGAACTGGGCGATGTGGAAGTTGCTTTCGGCCTCCTTGTCCTTGAGCGTCTGGATTTGTTTCCGGGCGTTGTCGGAGAGTTCCGCGTCAGGGTAGTTCTTGACGAAATCGTTAAATTCTTTGCTCGCTTCCTGCGTCGTTTTCTGGTCATACGGGGCGTCGGTGGAGCGTTTGGCGTCACAGATGGCGATCTGGTATTTGGCCGCCCTGGCCCATTCACTCTCGGGATAATCGTTGACGGCCTTCTCAAATTCGTCCCGGGCCTCCTGGTACAAGCCGTTTCCCAGTAAATATAACCCGATCTTGTAGCGGGAAGGCGCGGCCAGATCCCCGTAAGGGGCGTTCTTGATGACGGCCTTGAACATATCGACGATCGCGTAATCGGCGCCGGATAAAGTTTTAGCGAGCAACCCCTGCTTGTCTTTTCCCTCCATCATCCCCACGGCAATATCATACTGTTTTTTGACGATCTCGGCGGAACGCTCGCTGAACGGATATTTGTCGACGACTTCCTGGTAACTCTTGAAGGCCTCCTGGGGGTTCCCCATGGCCTGCTGGCAGACGCCGATGTAATACTGCGCGTCGGCCGCTTCGCGGGCGCGGGGATAATGCGTGATCAACTTCCGCAACTCCTGGATGGCTTCCTTGCACTTGGCTCCCTTGTAGAAGCCCAGGGCAAACTCCAATTGCTCGGCAGGGGTATCTTTAACGGCGTATTTAGGGTTGACCCAGCGGTTGGTCTCCGGCGTCCAGACCCAGAAAGCCAGTCCTTCCCTGACGCCCGGAGCAAAAAAAGACAATAAGAAGATAAATACTAATATTCTTAGGAAATACATATGGGTCAACTTTAACACACCGCCCCGGGACTTGTCAACATTTCCCTATGGGAATCCCTATGGGAATCCCATAGAATCCAAAAAATTTTGACCGGGCAGGGCTTGTGGGAAGTGGGGTGACGCCCAAGGTATCCGCCGAACGCTACCTTGGGCGGATAATGACCGGCGCAAAGCCGTCAATGCCGGCGTCGAGATTGCCTGCAGCTCAAAACCTTATGCCTCTTTAAAATTCCCTGTCACAAATTTGTGGATGATGCTGGAAACGAGGGTTTGATAAGGCATGCCGTCGCGCGCGGCCCTGGCCTGGATCCCCTCAAGGTCTTTTTGAGAAAGACGGATATTGATGCGTTTGTCCTTGCGCAGGGTCTCCCGGGCCGCTTCCCGGTAATATTTTTGGGCATGAGAAAGGCCCTTAACCGATTTCCATTCTCCGCGTTCGAAAGAGGCCAGCAGTTCCTTCTCGTTTTTATCCAATTTCATGATTTTCCCCCTCCCTGAAGATATTCCCGGGTCGCCTTTCGGCTCGGAAAAACAGTTTTCAAAAAATAGCTTTCGCTTGTTTCCGTAAACGGGACGAGGTAAACATACCCCCCGATATCCAGGATAAGCATTTTTTGATGCCGGTATTTTGGGTTAGGATTGTCGACGATATCCAGGACCCGCCCCTGTTCGATAAAAAACACAACTTCTTCAAAAGAGATGTCCCGCCCTTGAATAAGCTTTTTATTCTTGTCGATGTCCCAATCGAATCTTTTCATCCGCCATGGAAAGTATATCATTTGTGTGCCTTTTGTCAACAAGACTTCGGGGAGAATTCATGTCTGATCGGGGGATTGGAACAAACGGCTCGGGGATGCGCCGGCTAGTTCAAACTGGACATTTCTAGCTCATCTTCTTTTCTCTGCGGCTCAAGGCCAAGCAGGGGTAAAACGCTCGGTAGCGGCGTGATATTGATAATGACCGGGGCGAAGCCGTCAATGCCGGTGTCAATAAGCTCCTGCAATTCCGCGGGATCAAACTGGATATCCACTCCGGCGCCTTGACGGTCGAGGTCGATTGCGTTCATGTCGATCCCGCCGACGTCCTCGGTGTTCATATTTCGCGAAGGGTATCTCGATGTATTAGACGCTTCACTCTCTACAAGCGACGTTTCACGCTCGGCCACCGGTGAGCTGGATATAGCAAAGTCGTCCCCTTTTTCAGCTCGCAGATCAACGAATATCGTATCGGGAGTCGCGAGCGTGCCGCTTTCCTCTATTTCGATTCCTCTGCCCTTCAATCCCAATATTTTAGTCACTTTTTTAAAAGGGTCTTCCTCCTCTTGAAAAACTTCCTCCAAATCTTGGGGAGAAAGATGATTTATTCCTTCAACAATTCTTTCGATAACATTAAATTCCGAATCAGAGCTGGTATCTAATTCATGGGAGAATTTAAGAACGTGTATCAGTTTTTTCTTGCTTTCTTTGACATGAACGTTCTGATAGTATTCTTCAAGACGCGAAAGAATATAAAGAAAGCGAAATACGGTTAATTTATGCGTCGGCCTTTCGGAAAATTTTCTAAGGTTCCAGATCCCATTTTTTATATTGATCCGGGAAAGGAAATCTTCAAAATTCTTCAAATGCTTTTCCGAGACACCCCTGATTCGTTCCAACTCCGAGCTAATTTCAGAAAGATCGCCCGAAACCTCCCTGAGAACATTGGTCATGGCATTTTCCTGCATTAGCTTCCCAATAATATTGGATAAATTTCTCACCTTGGGAGTTACTATTTTCTTTTCATTGACATTCTCGGTATCGAATTTTGGAACCATTGTTCTTAACATAACTTCACCACCATCAATTTCAATAATTGAAGCAATAAACTCATTGATGGTCAATTTTCCCCATTGAGTTTTAGCCATTTCGGTATAATGCGTGCTTATAAAACTCAACAAAATAACCATTTCTTCAAGCGTTACGCCGTCAAAAAGCTTTGAGGCCTGCTCAAGATTGATCGCATCGCGGCTCCGGCCAAATAATCCTAGAAATAACCGTATCTTACTCCAATTTTTTTCCAACAACCTGTATTTGGGCAATTTTGTTAAATCATGCAGAAATACTAAACTTTCAATGTGATTATCGGTCGTGACACTCCTTCCCTTGGAAATCAACCAGGCGGCTGCCGTAATAGCGGCAATTTTAATATACCGGTTCATATCCGCTAGCCGCTTGTTATCAACAATCAATTTAGAGCTGCCGGGGTCATATCCCATGTGCAGATTCCCATGGTCCTCTAGGTTTTTCATAATGGTTGCCGAATCGTTTTTGGTAAAATCGTGGATCCTTGGGATAGTATAATTTTTCATAATTTCATTGATCGGATCCGCGCTAAAAGGCGCTAGGTTTGACGGTGCTGTGAACTTAATGATATCAAAACGCTTGTTTTCATTCCCCAGACGATCACTTATGACACTTAATAAATACATCAATTTGACCATATCCTCTGCTCGTAAGGATTGAAAAAAGAAAATGCCATAATCAAGGACTTTATATCGATCGGCATTGCCAAAATTTTCTACAATTCTCTCATAGTCCTTGGGGCGCTGGCTTTTGATTTTTCCAAGAACCTCCTTAACCTTCTGGAATTTAGGTCGGTCAAGCTCTCCCAGAGGGTCTGACGACCAGATCCGCATCCTGCGGCCGAATAGTCCCTCGCTAAATTCTCTTTCAAGATACTGATCATCAACAAGAATACCCATAAAATAATCAAAATGATCTTGATTCAAATTTAATCCGTTCCTGGTCCCGTAAACATCGGCCGTGTTAACGAGGCTCAACGCCTTTACCCATTTTGTTCTTTCTTTTGCGCCTTGTTTTGGGTCTCTAAATTTATTCTCAAAAAGTTTGCCGACAGTTCGTTCTCCAAAGCGAATGGTCCCCAGTTCGACATGACTAAGTGCCAGCCATTTGATAAAGTCCACCTCTTGCTCATTAAAAAGCAGGCCGCTTTTATCTTCCGTGTCCTGACGCACAAGCCCTAGTTGTTTCAAGATTTGAGCGATAAAAATCGCGCTTTTTTCTTCGTGCATTTCACCAGCCCCGCGGATTAATTCATATTCGCCGGTATCATGCAAGAATGCCGCCAAATAAATCAACCTGCGTTTCTTTATCCGCTCTGTACCCTCTTCCCCAAGCCACTTATGAAATTCATTATGGTATGTATTAAAAACTTCCTGCGCAATCAATCTTCCTTCCTTATTTTTATTGATCGCATTATAAGCCTCGTGATCCCCTTTTTCGATCAGCGTAAGAAATTTTACCAATTCCATAGTATGATCAAAAATTGAAACGCCCGGACTCTTCATAAACCGTTTCTCATCTGCCAAATCCTTCATAAAAGGCATTAACGTAAACAGCCCTCCCGCCGGGATTTCTTCATTGTTTTTATCCTTTCCGAAACGAAATTTAGCTAATCCGGCATACACGTCATTAGAATCAAGGATATTGATGAATGAGCGTATCAGGGTTTCGTTGTCGCTCAGCCAAACCTCTGTTACGGGCGTCTTATTGATCCCTTTCCCTCCCTCAATTTTTGACAGGCGGTCCTTGACTTGTTCAAAGGAAAAATTCGTGAACGAAGGGCTTCCCTCCCCGAAATAAAGCGTCCCGAAATTTCTGTGTAACGAAGTTAACGCCATCACCTGCTCACGTTCTGAATCATTTAAACCTAATTTCACCAATAATTTTGGAATAATTTCCCAAGCATCTAATGACTCGTCCCCATGCAATATCCTTGCGTATTGCTGTAGGATAACGGCCAACCGCAGGATCTTTTTGGTCGAATCGTTTTTACGCGTACTGTCGTCTTTGGTCAAAGATCGGTACGTTGCGATGAATCGTTTAATCGGCTCTTCCTTCAGCTTGTCTTTTTGGAGGCGTTTCTCGTTTAAATAATTAATAAAATCTTCTTCCTCAACTGTAGGGTTATATGCGACGGCAACGCTGTCCAAATAATTCAAAAATGTGATCGCCTCATCGACCTGGTCAAACCTTGTAGCAACGATCCCGCTTCTGTCTAAAGACTCTGGCAAGTATTTCAATTCGTCAATAAGGCTTATTTTCTTGATTTTATCCCACATTTCACTGGCCCTGGAGGAAGGTTCCTTCCATATTCTTCCAAAATCTTTGGCATCATCTTCTGCGATCGCGGCGACAAAAGCGTCAACTGTTTTGACCACTTTAGCGCGGAACCGTTCATTGTGCGGCTCGTAAAATAGTCCGTGGGAATATTGCCGGATCGCCCCTCGATAATCGCCATTTTCGTAATAAAAATCCCCCAAAGCCATGAGCATCCGGGTAATCGCCACCCTTTCATCTTTGCGGATATATTGATCTTGATACAAGTTTTCCAAATGAGTGTTGATGATCGCGATTTCTTCCACGGGCACCTGGACATCATTGACGATTTCTTTAAGCCGTTTTTCCTTATATTTCTTTATTGTTGCCAGCATCGGATCAGCGATGCGATTCACGCTGCCGCTTTCCAGAAGCTTTATCAATTTATCTCGATTGCGGTTATAGTGAATAAACTCCAACTCCTTTAGAAGAATAAAAGCCTGCATGGTTTTTTCATCGACGTCATTTATATTTTGAATATATTTTAAAACATACCCAAGACCGAGATTGAGTAGTTGGGATGCCAAGAGCAGCACGCTTCCCTCGTGATCACCGGTAGAACCGTTGCCAAGGGTAGATTCCTCGACAGTGAATATAAGACGGCTATCTTCCACTTGGCTTCTTGCCGAAACAGACCGCTTCCCCTCGTCAACAAATACATTTCTTTGCAGACGAATGATCAATTCCCGCCCGGATTGACTACCAAAGATTTTTTCTCCAATTTTCGTTATCTTAAGATTCTCAATCGCATCTTTCAGGACTTTCGCCTTCTCTTTCCTTTGCTCCTCTGCCCCGGAGAGAGCTGCCCCCTGATACTGCGCTAAATCTTGCAAGGAAGTGAATTCTCCCAACACTAATTCTTCCTTTTTGCCATCGCCGTAAGGCCAAACACGCCAAGAAGTGACATGCTGGCCGTCATCTATAACCGGCGAGCTGGATGGGATGATTTCAATATATTCGTAAATTGCAACATCATCCCAATTCCCTTCCCACCCCTTAGAGTATTTATCTGTGTCAACTAATAAACGAATTTTAGGTATCCACGATTCAGGTGGCGCCCCATCAATGCCTCCAACATAATCAGCCATATTACCAATAGTTTCATAATCAACTCCTTCCTCAAAGGATCTATGGTATGATCTGTTAACAACATTAAATTTATCACTTCCAATTTGCACAACTTGCTTTACATGTTCATTCCTTATCAGATGATGATACTGTGGATCCAATTTTCCTTTAATCATCGCCTCTGCCTCTTGAGGCGTAATCGGCGAGCTGGAGCGATAATCAAAAACCGCTTCGGCAAAAGCTTTGATGTGGGGAGAAAGGCCTCGATATAAGACCTCACGGTCGTCAACGCCCATATTCCGCGCGTTTGTCTGCATGATGGCAACGAGCTTCTCTTGCTGCTCAACCGGCAAGCTGTCAAAAAGCGTTTTGGAATCTATCCAATTTTGTTTCGGGATGGATTCAAGCCCCCCTTCAAATTCCCAATCACGTCTTTGCGTAGCGGGGTCTATCTTCTGCGCGTTGGCGATGATGCGAAACATCTCCGCCACGATTTCGGTGGGGGTATTTTCTTGAGGATGGTGATCCGCCGCGAAGCTTACTCCCTGGATCTTTCCGCGGGCGATTTGCTCGGCAAAGACACTGTTGAATTGGCCTTTGGTGCGCAATTGCTGTAGTGTTTTGGGGATATAAAGAATCTTGAATGTTTTTACTTCTCCCAGAAGGCCTTTGTTTTTAAGTAACGTCTCCGTCTTCGTGAAGTTTTCCACCGTGTAGCGGGCTTCTTTTTCCAAGAGCACGATTTTATCGTCTTGGAGTTTGCCAACCAACCCCGCCCACCGTGGGTTGCGTTGTGCCATCTGGATCATGATCGAACGGATCATCTCCGCCTCGCTGGCCATTGCGACGGAAAAACCGTTGGCATCCGCTGTCCTTTTGATATCTTCGATGAGCCTTCCTCTCCCGCCGGAAATCGCGATGTACCGCCCAATGCCTTTGCTGAACAGATCGAGGACTTTTTCATAGACCGCCAGCTCATCGTTGCCCGGGACCATCAGGACATCGATCCCCGCCTGCGCGAGCTGGTCCTCCGGCACGTCCCTGCGCGCCAACAGCGAGACCAAAGAATCCACGACCGGTGAGCTGGATTTGGGCGTGTCCGAGGGGCCTGCCTCAGGCGAAGTCGAAGGGCTAGATTGATTGATAATTTCGATTTTCGGAGGCTCGTAGTCGTCTCCTTTTATTTCATCCCAGTCCTCTTCACTTGTAGTGGTTCCATAAAAGCCAAGCCCACCTGCTTTATAATGATATGTTATGTTTCCCTTTTCCTTATGATACACAACATCAAATTTAACCTCTTCTTTAGGTTTATCTTTAGCAATTTCAGCAACCTGTTGCTTATGCGCATCCGTTATTAAATTAGCAAACTCTGGATGTCCTGGATATTTCTGCGCTAATTTTTTCTTGATCATCGCTTCTGCTCCGTTGTGAGTCATATTGCCACGAACGATTTCGATTTTTTCAGGGACATCAACGACCCATTCTTCCCCATCATAAATAGGACCATTAGTGGAATATAGAGTTGGACCCCAGCTTGACGGAGAATTGGATCCTTGAGCCCCATCCCCCCAATATCCCCCAACTGCAGGATCATACCCTGGCACTTCTTTTGGTTTCAACTCACCGTTCTCTTTTTGATATAAAATTTCAAAATCATATCCCTCGCCTTGGAACTTTCTTGCATCTGGTAAAAATTCAACTGTCTTATTTTCAATCCTATAGTGTTTTCCCTCTGGGATACGTTCACGCAGGCGTGTAGCTAATTTAACAATAGCACGGGCATCTGGCGTATCGAGTTTTGTAAGTATGTTAAAGCTTTTTTTACGCTTCACCAAAATTTCATTCGCATCAAACAAAATCCTAACATGCCGCCGCGTTCTCCACTCCGCCAATATCGGTGAAGCGGCTGCGTCTTGCTTTTGCGGGGTAATGCCAAGTGCCAATTTAAAGTTCCTACCAACCCGGCCGGATTCGACGACGCTTGGATTAGTAACTCGATTGAGTGTGATTGTTTTAAAGTTCATCAGTCGATCGATGCCGCCCGAGAAATACTTGCGCGGAATGGGTTGGGTGCTTAGCTGGTCGTAGTCTTCTTTGATGTAGTTAAAGACGCCTTTTTTGTAGGCTTCCATATATTGGGCGTAGATCTGGTCTTTGAGGGTGGCGTCGTCGAGGTTGACGCCGGCGATCTTCTTTTGGTCGATATAGATCTTCGAAAGCAGGCTGTTTTTGATGGTTTCTTTGTACCATTTGGCGAGGATGAGCGAATGGTAGATCTGGCGCAGGGGCGCGAAGTTTTGGCCTTCGTTGACTTCTTTTTCGATGGCGGGAAGAATGATTTCCTTAATAATTTCACTGGGGACTGAAGACTGAAGACTAACGACTGAAGACTTTTCCCCGTTAGACTGAAGGTCTTTTGTCTTTAGTCTTTGGTCTTTAGTCTCATATTGCATCGCTTCATAATCGCTATCCAACATCACCCGCAGTTTGGCATCCACAATATAAACCGTCTGCCCGTGCTCGTAGACGGTCGCGGTTTCGGGCAGGATCCAGACCTTGTTAAAGGTGTTGACCGGAATTTCGGTCGTGCCGTACTTCTCTTTGGCTTGTCTGTAAACCTTGTCCCAGAACTCCTTGCCGAGCTCTTTCTCCGGGTACATCAGCGAGGCGGTCAATTGTTTGAGGATATAATCCTGCGCGAGCATGTCGCGGCCGAGTTCGGTCTTGCCCAATTCGTCGGGGATAATGCGGTCTTTTTCGTACGGTGAAAGGTTGACCCAGAGGTCGTCTTTGGGGATGGTCATGGAGGCCAGAAAATATTTGACCAGTCGCTGTGATTCGGTCTTGATTTGGTTTTCTCTGAAATTGGTATTGCCGCTGTCGATGATGAAGTCGAATTGCAGAGGATTCTCGGGGTGGATGGTCATGCCCTTCAAGAGAACCGGCACGAATGTTTGGCTGGGGCCGACCATCGCTCCCGGCACCGGAAGATTCAGCGACGCGATCGATTGGGCGTACGCCGGCGGTAGAACGGAAGTAAAGACAAACGCAAAGATGATCAAGGCAGATACCGAACGACGGGCAAAACGGGTACGGCGAGATGTCATCATTTTCATTTCAAGAAAATCCTCCCTGGGCTTTCGGGGGAAAGCGCTTTCCTAAAACGGGGTTGCTTGAAGTATAAACTATTTTTCGGCAAAAGGCAAATTTAGCGCGGTTTGCCCGGCCTTCCGGCGCCAAAGATACAGGACCGCGCAAAGGGCCGCGTAATAAAGAACAATGACCGGGACCGGCACCCCCGGCACCCGGAAATACGCCCCGGGGATCTGGACGCACCAAAAGACAAATTTGACCATCAACGCCAGCAGGACCCGGATGCAATCGGCAAATAGAAACGTCACGCCCGGCAGCACCAGGCCGGTCAATAAAACCCCCAAACCCAGGACAACGATCAGGGAAGACAACGGAATGACAACCAGGTTGGCAAGAATAGCGACCGGCGTGACAAACTCAAAATAATAGGCGATCATCACCGCCACCCCTCCATAGGCGCAAAAGGAAAGGATGAACGATTGGCCGATGTATTTCAAAACGGACATCACGGCACCGATCGTCTTGCCGCGCCCGGCGGCTTTAGCATCCAGCATGGATAACACGCTTGCACATTTCGGATAAAAGACAATGATCGCCAGCACGCTCACAAAGGACAATTGAAACCCGACGTCAAAAAGGTTCACCGGATTCACGAAAAGAATCAAGAGCGCCGCGCAGGAGAGCGTGTTGAGGGATTCCGGCTCACGTTCCAGGATAAACCCGGCCAGAAAGACCGTAGCCATGATGGCGGCGCGCACCACCGGCGGCTGGGCGCCGGTCAAGACCGCGTAGGCCGCCAGGATCAGGATCGTCAGGATATAATGCCACCGACGGCCCAGCGGGAATATTTTGAGGAACAAAAATATCACGTACGCGACGATCCCCACGTTAAAACCCGATATGGCCAGGATGTGCACGACCCCGGCCCTTTGGAAGAGGTCATTAATATGTCGGGGGATATTGTACCGGTCCCCCAGTAGAAACCCTTCCATGATCCCTTTCTCTGCTCCGATAAAATGATCCGCCAGAATGGCGTTGAGCCGGTGCTTGAACCGGATCACGTGCCGGTGGAGCGGATCGCCGCGGTCCTTCCCCAAGACTTCCACCCGTCCCTGTTTCTTGACGCTCAAAATATATTTTATCCCTTTACGGTCAAGGTAGTCGCGGTAAGAAAATTTGCTGTCCGCGGAGAAGTTAAATGGTTTGTGCAGCTTCCCCTCAAGGACCAGACCATCGCCGTACTGGACGTCCTGCGCCCGGAAAAGGTTGACGAGCACCTCGCCCCGGCTTTCCTGCCAGCCTCTTTTTCCCTTGAGCCGCTTGACCTCAAGCCGAAACGTGGTTTTGCGTGCGTTCCCGCGCCGGCGCAGTTCCACGTCGGAGACGACCACACCTTCCACCAGGACGGGGGCACCGTAATAAAACCCGGCGACGCGGGAAATATGTCCGTCCGGCAAAATTTTATGCGTCCGGAAATGGATGCCGCCCAGCAGGACAAAGGCAAAAAAAATCAAAACAAGAAAGCCGCGCGGTTTGTGAAACAGCAAACAACACAAAACAACGCACAGGGCCGCCGCTGCGTACGCGGCAAGAACCGGGACCGGGACGTACGCGCCCAGCAAAATGCCGCCGCCAAAACACAGCGTAATCCACAACA
>JACRHP010000029.1 GCA_016212005.1 Candidatus Omnitrophota bacterium
GTGCAAAAAATCCGTCGGCCTGCTCCTGGTCTTCGATTCCACACGCCTCTTGTCAAAGAACCCCACCCTATCTGCCTCAATCGCAGGTATTAAATCCGCACGCTTCGCCGATCCCTCACCAGAAAATTAACAAAGTACTGTAACGAAATACGAGATACGGTATACGAGATACGAACAACTTATTTTATATTTTCTTTACAAGCGAACGGACCGTGTCGCTCATCCGGGCGCCGCGCCTGATCCATTGGTCAAGCTTCTCTTTGTTGATGGACACGACCGCCGGTTTCTTCGACGGGTCGTAATGGCCGAGGATCTCCAGGTGCATGGCCTGTCTGGCCGCTTTTTTGCTGATAGCGACCACCCGGTAGTTGTAGTGCTTGTTCGCCGATTTACCTACTTTTTGCAACCTGATACGTACTTCCATGCTATTCCCTTACCTTTCTTATTTTAACATTGACTGGCCAATTCGATGGCCTTGAGCTGCGCTTTGGCTTTATTGACCGTTTCCTGATATTCCTTTTCGGGGACCGAATCCGCCACGATGCCCGCCCCGGCCTGGACGTAGGCCTTTTTGCCCTTGACCACAATCGTGCGGATGGTGATACACGTATCGAGGTTCCCCGAGAAACTGAAGTACCCGATACACCCCGCGTACGGGCCGCGGGCCACATGTTCCAGCTCCTCGATGATCTCCATCGCCCGGATCTTCGGGGCGCCGGAGACCGTCCCGGCCGGGAACGCCGCCTGCAGGACGTCCAGCCCGTCGCGGTCGCCGCGCAATTTCCCGCGGACGTTGGAGACAATATGCATCACGTGCGAATATTTCTCGACGTTCATGAACTCTGAAAGCTGCACGCTGCCGCGCTCGCAGACGCGGCCAAGATCGTTTCGCCCCAGATCGACCAGCATGATATGTTCCGCCTTCTCCTTGGGGTCTTCCAGGAGGTCTTTAGCCAGCGCGGCGTCCTCCTGATCATTGTTCCCGCGGGGCCGCGTGCCGGCAATCGGGCGCGTTTCCACGACACCGTCCTCACAGCGGACCAGAAGCTCGGGCGAAGACCCCACGATCTGCACGTCATCCAGCTGCAGGTAATACATGTACGGCGACGGGTTAAGCGCCCGAAGCGTGCGATATATATTAAACGGTTCTGTTTTCAAGTCAACATCAAATCGCTGGGAGAGGACGACCTGGATAATGTCCCCGGCCCGTATCTTTTCCTTGGCCTCTTCGACGATCTCCCGGAACCGGGCGGGCGTAAAATTGGACCTCGCTTTCAAGGGAGCGGCTTTCAACGGCCGTTTGCCCCGCTTTTTAAACGCGAGCGGCTTGTTCAACTCGCCGGCCAGCCGGTCGATCTTCGCGAGGGACTCGCGGTAAGCCTGCAGTTTCTGCTGCCGGCCGATAGGCTCCCTTCGGCCGTTAGATCCCCGGAGGGGAGAGGAACTTGCGGGGGCCACGTGCGCGCAGCTGATGACCTTGATATTGTGGTTCAAGTGGTCGAAGATAACCAGGTCTTTGGCCAAAACAAGGCAGGTGTCCGGCAGATTCAAATCGTCCTTCGTCTTGCACGGAAGTTTTTCAAAAAAACGGACGATATCATAACTCAAATATCCGACGAGCCCGCCGCAGAACCGCGGGAGTCCCGGCAAAGCGACGAATCGATATTGTTTGAGTATGTCCCGGATGACCGAAAGCGGCGTGTCTTTGACCGGAGTGACCGTCCTTACGGCCTTGCCTTTGACAAAACGGGTGATCACGACGGAATCTTTCTTCGACTGAAAAATGAGTTCGGGGTCTTTGGCCAGAAAAGAAAACCGGGCGACCTTTTCCTCCCCTTCCACCGATTCCAGGAGGAACGAATATTTCGCCTTGCCGGCGATTTTAAAATACGCCGAGACCGGCGTCTCCAGGTCTCCCAATATCTCCCGGTACACGGGGATCAGGTTGCCCTGCTTCGTTAAATTTAAAAATTCTTTTTCTGAAGGAAAAAACATATGCGTAAAAGATGTTAATGGTTAATCGTGAATGGTGAATAGGAGAAATCTCTTCCCCCATTGACTATTAACCATTTACCATTCACCATTAACTACTTTATTTTTCTATAAAAACAGCTCTTCTTGAATGTATGGCACGCCGCGCCGACCTGGCGCACCTTGATCAAAAGCGTGTCGCAATCGCAATCGTAGGCCACGGATTTCACGTACTGGAAATGCCCTGAGGTCATTCCCTTGACCCAATACTCCTTGCGCGAGCGCGACCAGAAACAGGTCTTGCCGATCTTCAAGGTCTGGCGCAGCGAATCGATATTCATGTACGCCATCATCAATACTTCTTTGGATTTGTAATCCTGCACAATGGCCGGGATCAGGCCGTCGGAATTGAACTTCAATTTATTCAACGTCCGCGGCGTAATTTTTATCGTTTCGATGGATTTATCTTTGCTCACAACCGGACCTCGACTTTCTTTTCTTTAAGATAACTCTTCACTTCCCCAACGGAAAACTCCCGGTAATGGAATACCGACGCGGCCAGGGCCGCGTCCGCCCCCGTTTTATGGAACACCGCATAAAAATCTTCCAGTTTGCCCGCGCCGCCGGAGGCAATGACCGGGATATTGACCGCTTTGCAAACCGCGTCCGTTAAGGCAATGTCATAACCATTTTTGGTCCCGTCCGCGTCCATGCTCGTCAATAAAATCTCCCCCGCCCCCAACTTTTCGGCCTGTTTCACCCAGGAGATCGTGTCTTTTCCCGTTGCTGTGCGGCCACCATGGGTGTACACTTCCCATTTACCATTCGATTTCTTCGCATCGACCGCGACCACAATACATTGGCTGCCGAACTGATTGGCCGCGCGCCGGATCAATTCCGGGTCTTCGACCGCCGCCGTGTTGATCGAAACTTTGTCCGCGCCGGCGTTCAACAACGTCCGAATGTCTTCGACCGAATTGATCCCGCCGCCAACGGTCAGCGGCATAAAGACCTGTTCCGCGGTCTGGCGCACCACATCGAGCATGATCGAACGCTTCTCGTGGCTGGCCGTGATGTCCAAAAAAACGATCTCATCGGCGCCCTGCTCGTCATAGATCCCGGCAACGGCGACCGGATCGCCGGCGTCGCGCAAATTGATAAAATTGGTTCCCTTGACCACCCGGCCGTCCTTGACGTCCAGGCAGGGGATTATCCTCTTGGTGAGCATAACTGGACCGCGTCCTCCAGGTTGATCTTCCCCTCATAGATCGCCTTGCCGATAATGGCGCCGATAAGGCCCTCGGGTTCCAGGGACATCAAATGGCGGATGTCTTCGAGACTCGCGATCCCACCCGAGGCGATAACAGGGATGTCTGTAATGGCCAACAGCCCCCTTAATCCGATCATGTCCGGGCCGGTCAGCGCTCCATCTCTGACGATGTCCGTATAGATCAGGCAACCGAGCTTTAAACCGGCAAGCCCTTTCACGAAGTCCACGGCTTTGACCATCGATTGTTCGGTCCACCCGCGCTGGGCCACAAAACCGTTGGCGCAATCCAGACTAATGGCGATCTTTTTCTTCCACAGCCCCAGCATCTCAAGGAGAAAATTGTGGTCGCTGATGACCCGCGTTCCCAAAATGACCCGGGCCACACCGCCGTCGATGAGCCGCTGGATATCCTCGCGGCTGCGGATCCCGCCCCCGACCTGGATGGGAATTGAAACTGTTTTCGCGATCTCAATGATCGTGTCGCGATTGTGCATCTCTCCGGTCTTGGCGCCGTCCAAATCGACGACGTGCAGCCACTGGGCGCCTTGTTGCTGCCATTTCTGCGCCACCACCAGCGGGTCGCCGGAATACTCGGTGACCTCGTCGAATTTTCCCTGGAACAGCCGGACGACTTTACCGTCCTTGATATCAATGGCGGGGAAGATAATCATAGACTATTGAAATTCCCGAGGATTCTAAGGCCGACCGCCTGGCTTTTCTCCGGATGGAACTGAACGCCGTAAATATTGTCAACAGCGACGGCGGACACGAATTCGCTACCGTAATCCGTGGTCGCCGCCGCCAACCTGGCATCCTTCGGATTGACAAAGTATGAGTGACAAAAATAGGCATAACTCAACGGCGCGATGTCTTTGAACAAACGGCTCACCGGCTTTTTGATCTTGAGCTGATTCCATCCCATGTGAGGGACTTTCTGTTTTGCTGAAGAGAATCGCTCCACTTTCCCTTTGAGGATTCCCAAACCGTTCACGTCCCCGCCTTCATTGCTCTTTTCAAACAAGAGCTGCAACCCCAAACAAATTCCCAGAAACGGCTTTCCGGCACTGATGGCTTGCTTAATGGCGGGGATCAACCCCAGCGCGGCAAGCTTTTCCATGGCCGGACGCATCGCTCCTACGCCGGGCAGGATGATCTTGTCCGCTTTGGCGATATCTTCCGCCTTCTGGGTGATCGTTGCCCGGGCTCCGGCACGCTCCACCGCTTTCTGGACGCTACGCAAATTCCCCATTCCGTAATCAATGATCGCGATCATGTTCTTTAATCAATAATTCCCTTAGTGGAAGGCACCGTTCCTTTACGCCTGGGATCGACCTGTGTCGCCTGGTCGAGCGCCAACCCTAAAGACTTAAATACCGTTTCCATGTTGGTATGTAAATCCGCATCAGGATTTTCGATTCTAACATGAACCGTTGCCCCTAAGCTGTGCGCAAACGACTCCAGAAAATGCTCAAGATATTTGATCGAATAGCCTTCCTGATCTTTAACTGAGAATAGTTGCCCGGGTTCGCCCATCTGTAAAGTAAAGTATCCTCGCCCGCTAAGATCAAGAATTGTGCGGCCGATCGTTTTTTCCATCGGCGCAAAGGCCGAGCCGAAACGTCGGATACCCGCTTTATTCCCCAAGGCTTCTTTAAAAAGCTTGCCCAAAACGATCCCGATATCTTCATTGGTGTGATGCGCGTCGACCTGCATATCCGCTTTTTTGACTTCGATCTTCAAATCAAAACACCCATGAAAAGTAAACAGTTCCAGCATGTGGTCCAGGAATCCGATGTTGGTTTTGATCCTGGCCTTGCCCTGGCCGTCGATGTTGAGTTCCGCTTTGATCTGCGTCTCTTTGCTTTTGCGTTCCAGTTTTGCCTGACGTTGTTTCGATTTCATGGTGTTTTCCCCTTTTTATCCCAAGAAGCGGGCGTTGACCGATTCGTAGTGTTTGGGCAACCCTTCCAGCTTGGCGACCCGTTCGATGGGGCCGCGTATATCTTCCAAAGCCTTTTTGGAATAAGAAATCACGTGATTCTTTTTCATAAAATCCGACAAACACAGTCCCGAGAAAAACCGCGCCGTGCCCATGGTCGGCAAGGCGTGGCTCGGGCCGGCCGCGTAATCGCCCAGCGCCGTTGGACTATGCGGTCCCAGAAAAATCGCCGCCGCGTTCTTGATCTTTTTGGCGACACTGGCCGGAGAATTCGTTAATATCTGCAAATGTTCCGGCGCTATTTTGTTGACGATATAGGCCGCCTCATCCATGTTCTTGACATGGATCGCGTAGCCTTTGGAAACGCGTTTACGCACCTGCCGGATGAGTTGCTTGGAATTTGTCACCAAAACAACCAGCCCGCCGATATGTTCAAGCTGCGCCTCCAAATCCGCTACCACATAGTCCGGATTGCTGTGCCGGTTGGCGATAATGACCAGTTCCGTCGGGCCGGCGAGCATGTCGATATCCACGTAGCCAAAGAGCTGCCGCTTGGCTTCGGTCACGAACATGTTGCCGGGACCGATGATCTTGTCGACCCTGGGGACCGTTTTGGTCCCAAAGGCCATGGCGGCGACGGCCTGGGCGCCGCCGATCTTGTAGATCTCGTTGACCTTCAGGAGATTGGCCACCGCCAGGATATACGGGTTCACATGGCCCTCTTTATCCGGCGGCGTGGCAAGGACGATCCGTTTGACGCCGGCCACCCGCGCGGGGACCGCGGTCATGTAGACGGTGGATATCAAAGGCGCCGTCCCCGCCGGAACATAGATCCCGACGGTATCCAGCGGCAGGACGATTTCCTTGAGGAGAATCCCGTTGTCATTACGCACCCGACATCCTCTGGAAACCTGTTTCTTGTAAAAAACCGTGACGTTATTGAGGATGACCTTCAGGTCATTGATAAAATCGCTGGTGATGTTCTGAAACGCGCCGCTGATCTCGCTCTCGGCGACCCGAAGTTCTTTGGCCGTCAACTTCACCTTGTCGAACTTGCGCGTGTATTTGATCAGGGCGTCGTCCCCATAGAGCCGGACGTCCTCGATGATCCCGCGGACCTTTTCCTCGACATGTTTTTTACGAAAACCCAGGTGCCGGTTATACAGCGCCTGGATACCCTCACCGGTCTGCGTCAATATTTTCATTTCCCGATTCTTTCTCTGATCAGTTTGCCGGCCCTCTGGACCGCTTCTGCGATTTTTTCGCCGTTTTTGCTGCCCGCCTGCGCCATTTGCGGCGTTCCGCCGCCGCCGCCTTCAATCAAAGGCGCGATCTCCTTGACAATTTCCCGGGCACTGATCCCGCGCTTGACCAGATCATCCGTGACGGCAACGACGATGGTCGCGGTTCCATTCGTTTGGGACCCCAAGATCACCGCTGATGATTTTGCCGTTTGCTTGATAAAGTCCGAAATGTTTTTTAAGGTATCGACCCTCACATCATTGATGACTTTGTTGAATATCTTTGTTCCCGCGATCTCCGGGCTCGTTTTGATCTCCGGGTCAAGGGACTTGATGATCGTCTGGTAGCGCGCCTTTTCCTGTTCGAGTTCCAGCTGTTTGGCTTTGGCGAGCTCCACACTCGCACGCTCCAACTTCTCTTTTTCCTTGATAAAGTCCTCGGCTGCTTTCCCGGTCTTCGCTTCCAGACGGCGGATCCCCTGCGCGACCGCGCCTTCGGAGGCGATCTTAAAAGTCCCGATCTCGCTGGTGTTATTTAAATGCGTCCCGCCGCAGAATTCTTTGGAAACATTGCCGATCGAAACGACACGGACCTTGTCGCCGTATTTCTCGGCAAAAAAAGCCAAGGCCCCTTTCTTTTTCGCTTCTTCAATATCTAAAACTTCCTTTTGGACCGGAATTTTGGCCGTGACATTTTCATTCACGCGGTCTTCGATCCTTTTGAGTTCTTCCTTGCTGACCGCTTTAGGGTGCGCAAAATCAAACCGCAACCGATCCTCGGCAACGAGCGACCCTTGTTGCTGAACATGTTTTCCCAAAACTTCCCGCAACGCCGCCTGTAAAAGATGTGTCGCCGTGTGGTGGCGCATGATGGCCGCACGCCGCTCGGCGTCGATCTTTGTTGCAACCGGCTCGTCAACACGCAACAATCCGTCTTCAACAACACCACGGTGGACGTAGACGTCATTGAATTTCTGCGTATCTTCCACGCGAATCTTTCCTCCTTTACCACTGATATATCCGGTGTCGCCCACTTGCCCGCCCGCTTCCGCGTAAAATGGCGTTTTATCCAGCACGACTTTGACTTGGTCGCCCTTGGAAACCTCGTTCACGCTTCGGTCATCAATGAACAACCGCAAGACCTTGCCCGTGCTTTCCGTTTGTTCATATCCTTCAAATTTTGTTTTGGGGATGTCGACATCAAACTCACCGCTTGTAAAAACATCACCAGTCATTTTACTTCCGGTACGGGATTTATTTTTTTGTTCCTCCATTAGGTCATTATAAAAATTCCACGATTCAACGATGATATCCTCTTCCTTTAACTGTTTTATAACACCTAATGATCCCGTACTAATTCCGGGGGATAAGGCTGTTTCATATATTGTAGAATTACTCAGGCCATGGGTATCTCTGAAAAAGAAGAACAATCTTCCCAGTTCTTTGATCTTTTGTTCTTTCGACTTATTCAATTGAGTAATTTCCTCAATGCATTTTTTTAATTCAGGGATCTGCGTTATGAATACCAATTTATAATCTTCTTCTGTTTTTTTAACGTAACCTTCAATTTCCATCTCCTTATTTCTTAAATTTGGATATGCATCCTTCATAATCACTACAACGTGCGAAACGAACTTATGAACATAAGTTTGGCTGTCTGTATGTCTTAAGAAGATATCCGATACTGTTGTTATCAATTTCTTGACAACAAACCCTCTTCCTTTGTTCGACGGAACAACACCGTCTCCTATTGCAAAAACAATCGCACGCATGTGGTCTGCAATAATTCGCGCATCTGTTTCTGATATGCTGGAGAATAATTCTTTTATATTTTTTATAAGCGGTGCGAATAAATCCGTTTCGTAATTGCTTTTCTTGCCCTGCACCACGGCAACGAGGCGTTCGAGGCCCATGCCGGTGTCGATATTCTTGTTGGGCAAGGGCTCCAGGACGCCGCCTTCCTGGCGATTGAACTGGGTAAAGACCAGGTTCCAAATCTCGGAAAACCGTCCGCAGTTGCAATCCGGGTCACATTTCTTGTTCGCGCACTTCGGATTCACGCCGTAATCGTAGAAAATCTCCGAACACGGACCGCAGGGACCGTTAGGCCCTTTTTCTTTGGCCTCGGCCGGCCAGAAATTGCTTTTATCGCCAAGCCGGACGATTCTTTCAGGATCGATCTTGACATCTTTAAGCCATATCTGCGCGGCTTCATCATCGTCGGTGTACACGGAAACCCAGAGTTTCTCCGCGGGGATCTTGAGTTCTCTCGTCAGGAATTCCCACGCCCAGGCAATAGCTTCTTTCTTGAAATAATCGCCGAAGGAAAAATTTCCCAGCATCTCAAAAAACGTGTGGTGAAAATCCGTTTTCCCGACCTTGTCCAGATCATCGGTGCGCAAACATTTCTGGCTCGATGCCGCGCGGGTATAATCGCCGATGTAGCCCAGGAACTGGCGCTTGAACTGTTGCATGCCGGCGGTAGTAAACAAAACCGTCGGATCATCTTTGGGCACGACCGAATCGCTGGCAACGATGGTGTGGCCTTTGGACGCAAAAAAATCCAGGAATTTTTTTCTGATCTCGTAGGAACTTAATGTCATATGTCTTTGATGGCTTTGAATACGGCGGCGGGATTGAATCCACGGCGCATCAAATATCCATAAACCCTTTGTTTCACTTTTTCACGCGGGACACCGCTGTGTTTCGCGGCGCGGCGCTGGGCCAGGCGCGAAACGACCTCTTCTTCCGCGTAATCTGATTTCGCGTCGGCAAGTTGTTCGTCGATCAACTCCGGCGCGATGCCCTTTTCCTTTAACTCCAGCTTGATGCGTTTTAAACCGAAGGGTTTGGCCAGGCGCCAGGTGATCCACTTCTGGGTGAAGAGCCGGTCGTTGATCAGGTCAATGCCCTTGAAATAGCCGACGGCCTCATCGGCCGTCGGCTCACTGAATCCCTTCTGACGCAACTTGTCGCGGACTTCCTTTTCGCTACGAACCCGAATCTTCAGAAGCCGGTAAATATAAATCTTTGCTTCTGCGACGGTATCTTTAACTGGTCTACTTCGCTTCACGGATCTTGGCGCGGATCATCTTCTCGATCTTGTCGAGGATCTTTGGATTTTCCTTTAAAAATTTGCGCGCGTTCTCTTTGCCCTGTCCCAGTTTTTCATTCTCGAACGCCAGCCAGGTGCCGGATTTCTGGATAATATCGTAAGTAACGCCCAGATCCAGCACGTCCGCCGAGCGGGAGATCCCCTCGTCAAAATAAATCTCGAATTCCGCTTCCCGAAAAGGCGGGGCCACCTTGTTTTTGACGATCTTCGCCTTGACGCGGTTGCCGATGAATTGTTCGCCCTGCTTGATCGACTCAATGCGGCGCAGGTCGATACGCACCGACGCGTAAAATTTCAACGCGCGTCCGCCGGTCGTTGTCTCCGGGTTGCCGAACATGACCCCGATCTTCATACGGATCTGGTTGATAAAAATGATGCACGTCTTGGACTTGCTGATGGCGGCGGTCAATTTACGCAGCGCCTGCGACATCAATCGCGCCTGCAACCCCATATGCGCGTCACCCATTTCCCCTTCGATCTCCGCCCGGGGTGTTAAGGCCGCCACGGAATCAATGATCACCAGGTCAACCGCGTTGGAACGCACCAATGTTTCCGCGATCTCAAGCGCCTGCTCGCCGGTGTCCGGCTGGGAGATTAAAAGTTCATCTAGTTTAACGCCGACTTTGCCGGCATAGGTCGAATCGAACGCGTGTTCCGCGTCGATGAATGCCGCCGTGCCGCCCGCTTTCTGTATTTGGGCGATGACGCTCAAGGTCAACGTCGTTTTCCCGGATGATTCCGGGCCATAAATTTCGATGACACGTCCCCGCGGCACTCCCCCTACGCCCAGCGCCAGATCGAGCGCCAAACATCCCGTTGGGATCACCTCGATCTCCAGGTGAGTGGTCCCGTCCATCTTCATGATGGACCCTTTGCCGAACTGCTTCTCGATCTGCGATAATGCCAGTTCCAGCGCCTTCTTGCGGTTCTCCAGATCAACAACGATCTTCTTCTGCTCTACCATCTTCCCCTCCCCTAAAAAATCCAAATTTATGGAACCCGCCTGCGGGGGATCCCAGACTGCCGTGAACATAAATTTGGCCGTTATGCCCGGCATCCTGCCGGGCACGATTAACCTTCCCCTTACGTCCAGCGTTCCGTAAAGTTCCGGCGCCAAAAGAGTAACAAATTATACACGCTGCCGCAAAACGTGTCAATAAATTATCCGGCGGGATGGCGATAATAACGCGTTGAAATCAATCGGGTTACGGCCTTGAAGCCGGAAGGAAGGGAATTCCCGCGAGGGACTCTCACGGGCAGTGCTTCAAAATGGAATCAACCTGATTTTTCAACCGCGGGTATAGCTGCAGCAGGCGCTGAAAATACATTCCGGACTCCACGCATCTCCCCAATTTTTGCGTGATCTCTCCCGCCAGGAATAACACGTCGGGACTGGCGGGCTGCAACAGCAAAAGCCTCTGGATCGTGGCAAAACCCGCTTCATAGTTTCCTTCCCGGGCCTGCGCGAAGCCAAGGTTGTACAGGGCGTCGACTTGATCGGGGTTAAGGATAAGGATTTTTTCATAATACGCGCGAGCGGATGCCCAGTCGCCGGAGCGCGTGCAGGCGTTAGCCAGGTTGTACATCGCGTTGGTGTCCGCCGGACGCAGCTCCAGCGCCCGTTGATACAACGCCCGCGCGCCGGAGAAATCTTTTTTCTCTTCACGCACGGCGGCTGATTTTGTCAGCCGGTAAAAATCGACGTCTTTAGGCGCCATCGCCTGCGGGCGGAAGAGGAACATCCACCCGGCAAGGAACACGCACACACTACAGATAAATTTAAAATTCTTCGACTGAAAATGACGGACCAGTTCAAGGACGGCGTAAGCCTCATAAATAATGAGAAAAGGCAGGACCGTGGCGCGGTGGCGGTGGGTCAAAAAAAAGATCAGGCTGATCAACACCTGGCTCAGGACCAATGAATTGACATACCCCGTCCCCGGAACCCGGCGGGAAGCGATCATCCCCGCCGCCGCCAGAGGGGCCATCAGCCAGAACGGGTTGATATCGGCCTTCGCCTTCCAGTCCCGCTGCAGCAACAGGTCCAGGTCATAACTGTTTTCCGTTTCAGTTAAAAACAGCCGCGTTTTTTGCAGAAGCAATCGCAGGTATTCCCGCGGGTGGCTGCCGATAAATTCCAGCGCCCGGCCGCGCCAGAACCCGCTGACCTGCGCGGGCGTCAGTGTCCGTTTCAGGACGGTCTGCGCGACGATCGCCTGGTCCTCGTCCTGGCCTTCATGCGTCGGGCGGATGAACCCCGGGTTCTCGAACAGGCCCAGGGCGCACGAGTTATTGCCCACGTAAAAACTTAAGCCCCCCTGGGAACTGACCCATATCCAGTCGCCGCCAAAAATTTTATTGCGCAGGCCGTTGGCCGCCGGGAACAACAGGGCCCCCGCCGCCAAAAGGAGCACGATCGTGAAGGCGTGCCGGCGCCAGACGTTGTTCCCTTTTAAAAAAAATCCGGCCGACACCAGGGCCGCGAAGATCAGCATCTTCCCGTCGCCCAGGACCGCCATGCCGATCAACGCGCCGAGGATAAACCACTCGCTGCGCTCGCTTTGCTCGCTTCGCTCGCGCGGCCCGCGTGAAAGGCCCATGGGACCGGCGGACAAAAATGTCAGGACGATAACGAGGCTCAAGAATATCAACAGCGGCACCGGTATCATCAGCCAGTCGTAATGGATGGCGGTAAAACTCCCGGCCATCAAGACACCGGACAAGATCCCGGCTTTTCTCGAGAAAAGCGTCCGGCCGAGGATGTAAGTAAGGCCGCAATTCACCGCCCCCAGCGCCAGATGGAACGCCCGGACCAGCGCCATATGATTGAGCGTCAGGCGCTCCAGGACGGCGAGAAAATGCGGATACAGCGGCAGCCCCCGGAACAGGGCGCTTGCCGTCCAGTGGCCGTCGGCGATCTCCCCCGCCCAGCGCTGATAATACGTGACATCGCCACCGGGGTGACCATAAAACAGGTCATTCTCTTTAAGGAACCACCAATAAAAACAACGCAGAAAAAAAGCGAGTAAAAAGATGGCCGCCACATCGGTGAGATACGTGCGGCGCATTTGCGGGTGGAGCCCCGCGGGGTGGAATGCCGACCGGAACGCCTTCCGTTTCCGATCTTCAGATAAGGGCGTTCCGGCGTCGGGGTCACGCATGGCGGTTGCGGCCCGCGCGCAGGCCGGCGTAGAAAAGACTGGCACAGGCGACGGCCGTGATGGCCGCAGTCTCGACCTTAAGGACCGTTTCCCCCAACGAGACGGCGACACAGCCACGCTCGCGGGCGAGCGCGTATTCTTCCGGCGTGAAATCCCCTTCCGGGCCGATCAGAAAAGCGACGCGCGAGGGCGCCGGCACGGCTTTGAGCGCTTCCAGGATATTCTTGCGTTCACCTCCTTCCCCTTCGGGCAAGCTGGGGATAAAGACCGTTGTTCCGCGGGAGAACGACCGCAACGCCGGCGCGAAATCAGTCACCGGGTGGATGACCGGCACGCGTAGACGTTGCGATTGCTTGGCCGCGTTGACGGCGACGTCCCGGTAACGGATGGTCTTGCGCGCCAAGCGTTCCCCGCTCAACCCGAGCTCGGTCCTTTTTGTTTTTAAAGGGATGATCTCGTCCACACCGAGCTCCGTCGCCTTTTCGATGATCCATTCAAATTTGCTCTTTTTAGGGACGGCGCACGCCAGAACCAGGGCCGGCAGGGCGGCGCCGGCTTGACGGACGGATTCGACGGCGACGGTGACTTTATTGGACTGGATATTCTCGACGCGTCCCGTGGCTTCCTCCCCCTGATCGTTGAAGATCGTCAGCGTGTCACCCTTTTTAAGGCGCAGGACGTTACGCAAATGGTGCAGTTCTTTGGGGTCGGTGATGATGACTTCAGGTTCCTGAAGATTTGATTGAGGGCAGTAGAAACGGTGCATGGTTGGTATTAAATGCTATTTGTTGTGCTACATGTTCTACTACGCTCAAATACTTCGTTCGCTAACGCTCACTTCGTGTTTGAGCTTCGTAGAACATTCTCCGAAGCTCAAACGTGAAGGAGTGGTTCGAATAGATGTAAACGTCGTCGAACCACAACGGAACATTTGAGCGAAGGAGAATGGATCGGGGGGGGATCGAACCCCCGGCCTCTTCATTGCGAACGAAGCGCTCTCCCAGCTGAGCTACCGACCCAAAAAATCGAAAACTATGTTACCAAAACGAAACACCTTTGACAAGATTTTTGCGTGCCTGTTAATGACCGTGGGCCGGGGGACTGATGGTCGTGGTCAACTGATACCCGGGGTTCTTGATGGGGTCCGCCACCTGGGCCGGTTTGGCAAGAGTGTTCAGGGTGATCTCGACGTGTCCGAACCTGCCGTCGGCGTCATCGACAACGGAAAAATACTGCGCCGCCACTGGAGGACCGGGATCGGGATCCAGCGTCACCAGTTTGATCGCCGCGCCGCCCGGATTGCAATCACCGAAAACAGTCGGCAGCGCCCCGAGGATCACGCATTTCCATAAAGCGTCGGATGCCGCATCATACCAGTAACACGCCCACGTATCATCGGCGTAGGAAGTCGGGTCATTTGTGTCGTGGCGGAAACAAATCGACTCATTAGATGCTCCCCTGGGGACAACCCCGCGGTTGCTGTTGTCCCCCACCGCGGAAAGGGCGTCTTCCTTAATATAGCGCATCGCGGTCGCCGTCTGGATGGCGAGGACCGTCCCGGAACTCGTCGTCTCCCCCGCCTGTTTGACAACAAGGCTGAACGAGGCGACACCCGCCATCACGATCCCCATCAGGATGGTGGCAACCAAAAGTTCAGTCAGGGTGAGGGCTTTATGGGTACGAATGTTCATGTTAACGGTTAATAGTGAATGGTCACTGGTTAATCGGACCCTTGTGATTGCAATCTTTTAGCCTCCCGGATCAATTCTGAAAATCTTGAGTCCGCGGGGTCCAACTCAAGGCCGGCCTCCCAGGTTGATATCGCCTCGGGCCAGTGCCCGAGGTTCCCGTGCAACTTTCCGGATTCCAGATAAACTTCCTTGTAGGAAGGGTCCGTCTTCAAAGCCCGCTCATAAAACAAACTGGCCAGCCGGATATGGTTACGGCCGGCGAACAGGCTGCCCACGTCCGTCAAGGTAGCGGCCTGGACATTCCGTCGGCTGTTGAGGAGCCGGCGGCTCAATTGTTCGGCTTTGGAAATATCGTTTCCAAGATTATGCTCGATAAGAAAATACAACCCGGAGATATTCCCGGGATCGACGCGCAGGATCTCCTCGTAAATTTGTATGGCCTTTTCCACGCGCCCCGACCGCTCGGCGGTCTCGGCAAGATTCAACCGCGGTTCGACCAGACGCGAATCGATCTCTATGGCCCGGTCAAAATATTTTTCCGCTTCCTGCAGATCATGTTCCCGCAAATAAACAACCCCCATATTGTTATATACCGGAGCCGCCTGGGGGTTGCTCCCCATCGACCTGGCTAAATATTTTTTAGCTAATGACATTCTTTTTTGCTGTAAAGCGATCATCCCCAGGTTGGAATAAACCCCCCAGTCCATCGGTCCTCCGTTGATCGCCCGCGCGAAAAAACGTTGCGCGTTTTCATAGTCCCCTTCCGCGGCATACGCTTCAGCCAGCCAGAAATTGGGGGCAGAATTTTCAGGTGACACATTTAACCAATACTGACAATACGTCTTTTGGTCTTTCCAGACAGCATGGTATTCCTGGGTCTTTAAAAACAACGCGGCCATGATCCCCCCCAAAATAACACCCGTGACTTTTTTGTTGACCACCCGGCTGACCTGGACCAGCGCGTTGGCCCCCAGGATAAAAAATCCCAGGGAGGACAGGAAAAACCAGTGTGGTTCAATGACAAAACCCATGGCCGGATAAATGGCGCACAGGACCGCGACCGGGATCAACCCTGCCAAAAACCAGGTCAGCGCGAAAAAATTCAAACTTGCGCGGCGGCGGGTTATAAGGAAAGCGAGGCAAATCAACAAGGCCCCTGATATAAAGATATTTCTCATCACCGTCTCAAAAGGGATGGAACGAATCCCCCAAATCAAGACAATATTGTCGGGGACAAATAATTTCCCAACGTACCAAAAAACCAAATCAGCCAGAATCCCGAGATAAGTTAACGGGTTGGAGGATTGGGATGACGCTTGGGATAACAGATAATTGAGTTTGGGTGAAGCGAGCGTCAGCCGGAACATGACATAAATCGCCCCAATGAAGAAATAGGGGGCGATCACCCGCAAAACATCCTTCCACCGGTATCGCTTGATCAAAACAAGGATGATGGCCATATAAACCGGAAGGGTGAGCATGATCTCCTGCGTCAAAAAAGACAGGACATAACCCAACAGGCTCAAGCCTAAAGCCGCCTTGCTCCCGGTTTCCGTATATCGCAAAAATGCAATGAGGCTGAGTATGCCCAGAATTCCGAAAAGGATGATCTCGTGCCCGGTCAAATAATCGACCGGGATCGTGTTGATGGGATGGACACAAAAGAACAAACAACTGTACAGGCTCGTGGTCGCCGAGCCGGTCAGCAGGCGCAGAAAAATATAGATCAAAAAACAATATACGGAAAAAAGAAAAATGTTGGCGAGATGATAATAGAGAACGTGATCCCCGAAAAAATGGCGGAGGAACAAACGGGTCATGCTGGAAACGGGACGGAAAGCAAATTCCGAGCCGGGATCCAGGGAATTTTTTATCTGGGCCGGGATCAGCAAAGACTGCCAATGCTCGATGGGCGCAAGGTCTAAAAGCATGGGAGAACAGTCGATCATAAACCCGTTTTGCAAAGCACCGCCGTAGAGCAGGAAACAAAGGACCAGCAACACGAGCGCGATGCCCAGAGGCGAATCAAGATTATTGCGGGGAAAAAACGTTCTGATCGTCCCTCCTTAATCCGGATAATAAACGTTCATCGACAGCTTGCGCGGCGCGAGGCCCGCGGGATAGTCGGCGGGGTTCACTTCGGTCACATACCAGTTGACCGTATAATCGCCGATGGTCTGGCTGTGCATGACGTCCGTGGCCAGCGGCCCCGTATTGTCTCCCCACGTAGCCGCGTCGATCTGGTCGCGCAGATAATCCATCATGTTCTTCGCCTGGTAGGCGGCCTCGACTTCCCGGAAGGATTCCTGCCCTGCCGGGCGCAGCATCGAGACGGTCGTCAGGATACCAAAAGCGGCGAGCATAAAAATAATGGAGGTTATGATCACCTCCAGGATAGAGGCAAATCCGTTTTTTTGAAGGGTTCTTAACATAGCTCGCCATCGGAGGACCAGCAGGCGTCAACAACTCGCAAGAGAAAGGCAATTCAAAGTCACGCAACAGGGGTTGGTCGCGCCAATCGCGGCCTGCGTGACCTTGAGCGTATAAGCACTCCACGTCGCCGCCGCCGTGAAGACGTTGCCGTCGCTATTGTAATCATAGGTCGTCCCGTCGTTGGCAATGATATTCAGGGACAAGGCGCTGTTGATCTCCGCCATATTTTTGGACGAGGCGGCCGTATCCCAGTATTTCCCGTTATAGGACCGATACAGCAAGTTGGCGGCGTGGACGGCGGTCAATTGGGCCGCCATGTCCCGTTCATGGCTTTTCTGGATGGATTTGGTGTAACTGGGGATCCCGAACGCAGCGATGATGCCGACGATGACGATGACGACCATCAGTTCTATCAGGGTAAACCCTTTAGTGGTCCGACTTCGCTCACCACCAGCCCTGAGCGTAGTCGAAGGGTTAGTTGCATTCATCGCCGGCGCCTCCGTTACATCCCAGTTTGGCACAAATACCGGCCGGGGCGACGCCGGCGCATTTAACAGTACCGTCGTCGCCGTTGATCCCGTCGATCGTCAAAGTATAATCATAACCGCCGGCGTTGCGCCGGATGGAAGCGATCGGCTCAACGTCATCCACCGTCGGCATCAGAAAATACGCCGGGGTGTTGATGGTCACGTCGAGGTCATCCCGGACGGCCGTATAGGTCCCCTTTTCCTGCCGGTACAGCTCCTGGGCGTCACGCAACGTTGACAAGATGTTAATCGCTTCCGTGATCCGGGACTTTTCCACCGTATGGGAAAACCGCGGCAGGGCGATCGAAGCCAGGATCCCCACGATAAGAAGCGCGAAGATAAGCTCAATCAGGGTGAATGCCCGCCTGTCTTGGAAACCTGATGGCCGCATGGACACGATGCCTCCGGCTAAAACAACAACATCGAAGTCCTGCCGCTCTTGCGCAAAACTTCGATGTTGTTGCCCTGTTTATCCTAACTGTACAATCCCAAAACACTCAACACAACTATTTGATACCGGCGAATTTCCCGGTCCCGGAACGCGTGGCACCGGCAGTGGTCTGGCTTAAAACGATGATGCTGCTGCCGTCTCCACCATCAATGGTATTCCTGGTGGCGGTAATCGTGTATATGGCGGCCGTCTGTCCGCTCACGGCATACGTAAAACGGGATCCCGGCGAGTTGGCCGGATTCTCCACGTCAAGACTTGCCAGCGTGCAACCCACATAAGTCGCGGAGGAAGCCAGGTAACAGCGTTCCATCGACTCACGCAGGGTCCCCAGCGACGTAAGCGCTTCGGAGCTCTTGGAAAACTCGACCGTCGAGAAGAACCGCGGCAAGGCCAAACTCGCCAAGACACCGACGATGATAATGACGATGATGACTTCCAGTAACGTAAAACCGCTTTTATTATTTTTTATCCTCATTGCGTTCTCTCCTTTAGTTTCTCTTTTCCGTTTTTCCCTTGTTATGCTCTTCTTTCTCTTTTGCCCCTTGTCGCGGAAAATATCTTAGTAGCAGTATCAATCCCGCCACTCTGATCCGTATATGGCCGAACCAGCTTTTGATATCTCCTGGCAACAAAATCAATTCATCCCTGCTGTTTACCCCGGTTCGCAATACATGGCGAAATTTTCTTCGATAATTTCGTCATGCTCACCGGGGTTATTCGCCTAATCTCGTGGCGCGGGCGAATAAAAAACGCCTATTCCACACGATACCCCGTAGAATAGGCACAACCTGCGTTATTGGCAACTGGCTGTCCTGTACCAGCGCGGTACAGGACCCTTTAGTTTTGCGCCCTACCCTTATGGGCAGTTTACCTTTTTCAATAACAACCCTGCATTTTAACTTCTACGTAAGGTATAACACACAAAAAAGTAACTGTCAAATAACGGACACCTTCGCCAGCAGCAGATACTCTACACCTGGAAAACGCTTCCATAAAGACAATTTTGATAAATTTTCGCGGCTCTTTGCCGGCGAGTTCAAGCGTAAGCGAAGAACGAGTCCCGGCAGGCTATTTAATCCCGATGAATTTCCCGGTCCCGGAACGCGTGACACCGGCAGTGGTCTGGGTTAAAACGACGATACTGCCGCCGTCTCCACCGTCATTGGTCCTTCTGGTGGCGGTGATCGTGTATCCAATGGCCGTCTGTCCGCTCACGGCATACGTAAAACGGGAGCCCGGCGAGTTGGCCGGATTTTCCACGTCAAGGCTGGTCAGCGCGCAACTCGCGTAACTCCCCGAGGAAGCGAGATAACAGCGCTCCATCGCCCCGCGCAAAGTCCCCATGGACATCATCGCCTCCATGCTCTTGGAAAACTCGACCGTCGAGAAAAACCGCGGCAAGGCCAAGCTCGCCAGGACACCGACAATAATAATGACGATGATAATCTCAAGCAGCGTGAACCCATCCCTTTTATTGCGCCTTCTCATTTGCTCATCTCCTTTTTCTCGATGGCGCCTAACCGCCGCCGCCCCCGCCCAATTGGGCGATATTGAACATCGGCAAGAACATCGCCACGATGATAATCCCGATGACGCCCCCCATAAAGACAAGCATGAACGGCTCAACGATGGTCGCGAAACGCTTCATAAACGTTTCCACGTTGTCCAGGTAAAAAGCGGCCACATGCTTGAGCATTTTGCTCAACTCCCCGGTCTCCTCGCCCACCATGATCATCTGGATGCACATCGACGGGAAGAAGCCGCTGCGCTCCATGGGGGACACCAGGAGCTCGCCTTGCTTGACGGCGTCCTTGATCTTCCCGATAACGATCGCGCACGTGTTGTTGTCGACCAGGCGCTCGGTAATGTCCAGCGCGTATAAAATGGGCACGCCGCTGTCAATCAAGATCGACATCTGGGAAGCGAACCGCTCCAGGATAATACTCTGGAAAACCTCCCCGAAAGTCGGCAGGCCAAAAATAAATTTTTCCAGGGCCATCTTGCCCTGGTAAGTGCGGACGTACCTGCGGAACAAAAAAATGAAAAGGACAAACCCTCCCAGGAGCCAGAAAAACTTGTTGCGCACGAACTTGAAGATCGTCAGCAGCTGGACCGTGATCCACGGCAGGTCGGCGTTCATGGAAGTAAAGATTTCCTCAAATTTCGGCCCCACGAAAAGGGCGAAAAAAGCGATGGCCCCGCAGGCCACGACAAACAGGATGGACGGATAAATGATCCCCGAAATGATGCTCGAACTAAAAGAGGCCTGCTGCTCCAGATAAAAAGTCAGCTTGCCGAGGATCGCGGGGATCGTCCCGGAAGCTTCCCCCACCTCGAGCAGGCTGATCCAGAACTGGTTAAAAACTTTCGGGTGCTTGGCCAGCGCCGCGCTCAACGACGTGCCCTGCTCGACGTCACCGCGGATCCTCTGGACGATCTTGAAAAGGTCCTCACTGTCGACCTGCGTTTCAATGACGCCCAGGCTGCGGATCAACGGGACCCCCGCTTCCAGCATGGTGGCCAGCTGGCGGGCGAAAGACAAAAGGTCCGGCAATTTCACGGGACGATGACTGAACCTTTTTTGCGTCCGGGTAAAACCGGTTTTTTTCTTGCCGGCCGACGGGGCAATGATCTCGGTAATGCTGACGATAAAATAGCCGTCCTTGTGCATCTTCTCAACAAGGGCTTCCTTGCTGACCGCGTCAGTGACTTCTTTATACGTCTTCCCGTTTTTGTCTTTGACGATATAAGAAAA
Source organism: Candidatus Omnitrophota bacterium (assembly GCA_016212005.1). Taxonomy (GTDB): domain Bacteria; phylum Omnitrophota; class Gorgyraeia; order Zapsychrales; family Zapsychraceae; genus UBA10015. The sequence goes on from JACRHP010000029.1 coordinate 20,555, forward strand.
TTTTGGCAAATCCCGCCCCTTCGCTTAAATGCTCCTCACGTGTCAACGCTGATACGGCAGATCTCATCATAGGTCGTCAGCCCCTTTTCCACAAGACGGATCCCGGATTCAAAGATCGTGGACATCCCGTTCTTTCTGGCCATGTCCTTGAGCTCCGCGTGCGACGCGCCTTTGGAGATCAACGCGCGGATAGCGTCGTCGACCGGCATGACCTCGGCGACCACGACGCGCCCTTTATAACCGGAACCTTTGCAAGCCTCGCAGCCGGCGGCCTTGTAAACAAGGTCGCTTTTAAACACGATCCCCCCGTGCTGGTCGGCGGTGGGCTCATAAGGCTCCTTGCATTTTTGACAAAGCCGGCGCGCCAGGCGCTGGCCCATGATCATGACCAGGGACGGGGTCAACAGGTAGTGCTGGACCCCGATGTCGACAAGCCGCGTGATCGCCGAAGCGGCGTCATTGGTATGTAGCGTGCTTAAAACGAAGTGGCCCGTCAAGGCCGCGCGCACGCAGATGGACGCGGTTTCGAGGTCCCGGATCTCGCCGACCATGATGACGTCAGGGTCCTGGCGCAAGAACGCCTTCAGGGCCGTGGCGAAGGTCAGGCCGATCTCGGGCTTGATGGCGACCTGATTAATGCCCTCGATCTTGTATTCCACGGGGTCCTCAACGGTGAGGACGTTCTTCGTGGGGTCGACCGTCTCATTAACGGCCGCGTAAAGCGTCGTCGACTTCCCGCTTCCCGTCGGACCCGTCACGAAAAACAGGCCATACGGGGCCGAGAGCGCCTTGCGTAGCAGCTCGATCTGCCTGGCATCAAAACCGAGGCCCGCCAGTTCCAGCGGGACCGCCCCTTTGTCCAGGATACGCATGACGACCTTCTCACCCCAAACGGTCGGGATCGTGGAAACGCGGATGTCCACGCCGCGGTTCTCCAGTTTGGCCGTGATCGCCCCGTCCTGCGGAAGCCGCTTTTCCGCGATATCCAGCTTGGCCAGGATCTTGATGCGCGAAACGATCGGAAGGTGCAGGTGGGGGGCCGGCGGCGGGATGTTGTACAGCCTGCCGTCGATACGATAACGTAAAATGATCTTGTTCTCGAACGGTTCGATATGGATGTCGCTCGCCCGCTCATCGATCGCCTGGCGGATGATCAGGTCGACAAGCTTGATCACCGGGGCTTCTTCCGCCTTAGCGATGAGCTTGTCCAGGCTCAATTCCGCCGTGTCGCCGGTCTTTTCCTGAGGGATCGAAAACAGGTCCTCTTGTTTGAACTCGGTATAGGAACTCTCCACCGCCCGGTCAAGCATGGACGAACCTGCTTCCGTCCCTTTCTGGAAATAAAATTCGTTAATGGCCCCCTGGATCGCCGTCTGTGTCGCGATGACCAGATTAATTTCACAACCGGCGATTCTTTTTAAATTGTCCAGCAAAAGAAGGTCCAGCGGATCATAGACCGCGCACGTCAGGGAATTCAAATGGCGGGATAGCGGGAGGACGCAATTTTTCTTGGCGAAATCGCCGGGGATCAACTTGTCCAGTTCCTGGTCCCGTTGCGGCTTCAACAACTCCAGGTTGTTCGAGGAATGATAAGGGATCCCGAGCTGGTTCCCCAGGGCCTCGGCCATATGCTCTTCGGTGATGATCCCCAGCTTGATAAAGATCTCCCCGATCCGGCCCTTTTCCCTCTTCTGGACCTCGATCGCCTCCTGAAGCTGCTTCTCGGAGATGAGACCCTGTTTTATTAAAATTTCACCAAGCTTTAGATGGTTCATGGAATGACCGGGCCTGCCACCCCGGCGGAGGGCTACGTCGTGTTCAATTGAAATTCCTGGACTCAAAGCGTGAAAGCTCCCGGTTGATCTCCTCAACGCGCTCCGGCGGAATTCGTGACTGGGGCACAGTCCCCGTAAAGCGGCCCGTGGGCATGCCCCGGGCGTGGCTTTCCTGGATAATATGCGGCGTAATAAAGATAACCAGTTCCCGCTGCGATTCAGTTTTATCCTTGTGCCGGAAAGCCGCCCCCAGGACAGGGAGGTTCCCAAGGAGAGGCACGCTGGTCCTCGTTTCTTCTTCATTCGTCCGGAGCAGTCCCCCGAGGATAATCGTATCGCCGTCAGGGATGCGCAAAACCGATTTTGTCCCTCGCTCTTCCGGGTCCTTAAAAGTCTGTCCCGAGAACGTCTGGCCGGTCCGGGCCTGCACGACCTTCGGCTCGATGGCCATCGTGATCTCGCCGGAATTAAGGTTGACCTGGGGAGTGACTCTCAAGAAAACCCCCGTGGTCGTACGCTCCGCCTGGGCGGTTGTGATGGAAGTGCTTTGGGAAGACGAGGTCACCGATGCCAGCCCGATGGCCTCGTTGGTCTTGATATTGATCTCGGCGGTCTCGTTGTTCAATGTCAGGATCCGCGGACGGGCGAGGTTTTTCGTGTCCGAGCGCGTCCTTAAGAACTGCAACGTCATCGTCAGCCCAGCGAACGACAACGTGCCGACACGGTACTCATCTCCTCCGAAATCGAACCCCTGGCCGCCTATTTTTCCCTCGTCGGCCAGCGCCTTGTTGCGGTCAAAAGGATACAACGTGTCGCGCTCCGCCCCCGTGAAGGTAAAAGGCGTTTCGCCGAATTTTGCCCCCAACAGATCGGCGGTCGATTTAGATATGTCCAGCATTTCCACATCAATGAGGATTTGCGGGACACGCACGTCAAGACGCGCGAGCGTCTGTTCGATGACGGGGAACTGCAGGGGGATGTCCGTGACGATCAGGCTGTTCGTCCGGCTGTCTTCGATAATTTTCCCATCGGAACTCAAAACTGCCTTGACCGCGGCCACGATGCCCGACTCGCCGGACCCCGGCCCGCCGCCACTGCCGCTATCCCTGGACAGGGTCTGGTTCAACTTCGAGGACACGACCGTGGCAAAACTCAAACGGTACACACGCGTGATCAGTTGCTTCGCCGGCAGCTGCAGGGAACGGACCAGGAATATATTGCTTCCCGACTTCAATTCGTAGGTCAGATTATTGCTGGCAAGGATGCGTTCCAGGGCCTCTGCGATGGGGACATTATCCAGATAGATCGTAACAGTCTTCCCGAACACCTCCTGGGAGGCGATAAAATTCATGTCGGACTGCTGGGAAAGGACCTTTAACACATCATTTAACTGGGCGCCCTTGAAATCCATGGAAATGGTTTTGGTTTCTTGAGGATTCAGATATCCATCGATATTGGTAAGCTCCTCGGCGCGCGTGGACCCCGGCGAGATCACGCCCGCCCCCAAGACAAACGACAAAAGAACCGCCCGCCATCCTTGTCTTATTTTCTGATAATGATTTTTCATATCCGATTACCGTTGCATTTCGATAGTAACAGTGCGGTCTCCCGCTGAAACAGTGACCCCCGTTTTCTGGATGTCCACGATCCTGACACCGGCCACCAGGTCTCCAACACCCACAATCTGTCCATTCACGATCGCCTGCGGGTGCTGCGTGTTCCACACGATCCCGCCGATATTCAGCGCCGGCATCTGCGGCTGAACTATCGGCCGCGGCAACTCAACCGGCGGTACCACAACCGGAGACGGCTGCGGGATTTCCCGCGGCTTGACATCGACCGGCGGAACAGGCTTCGGCTGCTGCACCACGTCCGCTTCCCGGGGGATTTGCGGCTCAAACGGATTGCGCACCGGCAAATCTTCGGGAACCGGGGTGTCAATGGCGTCTTCTTGGGTGAAACCATTGATTGGATACATTATAAAAAGAAAAAAAACAAGAAACCACAATATTAATAGAAAAATTATTTTATTCATATTTCAAGGTCACCGAACCGATTTTCATATTCGCCTCGATAATGTTCTTTTTTATTTCATTCGCGCCCTCTTTGGACCTGATCTCCCTCATCTTGGCCGACCATTGTTCCACCCGCAAGGCGTAAGGCGCGGTCTCGATATCTTTCATAAAAAGGACCAGGCTTGGGTAATCGGTAGCGGAGATATTGATCTGGACCCTGGCCACCTGGACATAGTCGTCGCTGCTTTCCTTGTCCGGCGCGAAGGAAACCATCTGCACATCCCGCGCCGCCGCGAATTCGGAAAGCCTGTTGACAAGTTCGTCTGCCGTCATTGAAAACGGAAAATTCTTTTGGAAAGCGGCATACTCCCCCTTGACACGGTCAGATTCATTGACCGCTTCCAGCCTGTCCCGCATCTGCTTGATCTCATAATCCAGGACCTGGGACTTCTTGGCGTTCCCCCGGCCCATGGTTACCGTCACGACAAGAGTCACAAGGACAAGCAGGACACTGACAATGATATCCACTCGTCTTTGCAACACCTCAACGACCTGACGCATGTCAATATTCTGGAGGTCCTGGATATTGATCCCGCGCAACTTGTCGATGATCTCTTTGAATTTGTCGGCGTTCATGTTTAACGGCATTTCAAGAAAAAAAAGGTCGCTGGGTACTTGCCGAAGTCTTTCGTCTGGATCGTCTCAAAGTTTATGCTCTCAAACAAAGATGAAAATCCTTTGTCCCCCTTGAAATTAGCCAGAAGTTCATTGACCAGTTTGAACTGTTCGCCGGGGTTGCTCGAGTACACATACCCTTTGATATCAACGGTCACATTGCCGCCAGACGGCTTGATTGTCTTCTTCAACGGGGCGGCCGCGCTTGTCACGGATTTTTTTTCGGATGAGACGATGTCCGGATAAACGATATCAAGCTGGTCGACCCACGCCCCCTCGGGGAGCAGGGACGATATGAGGGCGAGCAAAGACGACACGCCGCTGGAAACCGAAAGCCCCTTAAAATAACTCATCCTTGCGGTTATTTTCTCGTTGTCCTGCTTCATCTTCTGCGCGGAGACATCCTTGGACGATTTTAACTGCGCCATCAGATCCTTTTTCTGGATCTCCTTTTGTCCGACCGAAGGACCGGACAGAAAAAACGGCAGCGCGACGACCGGCAAACATACCAGGAAGGTCAAGATCATTGTCTTGTACCGCACTGGGGTCGCGACGGCCGGTTTCTGCGAGATCGTTTTGATGGTTTTCTGTTTCCCTTCGGAAAAATTCAAATCGGCGGGCAGGGTGACCCCCTGGTGGATCGCCGCACCGTAAGCCTTTAGAAAATCAATTCCGTTCACCCCGGGGGCCGCCAGGATAGACTCCGTGGGGATCGAGGCGACGGGCATCCGCAAATCTTCCTCCAGCCGGCGCGCGGCATCCGGGTCGGCAAACGGCGGCACAAACATGACCCGCTTGACCTTGAAGCGCTCCTCCTGCCTGTTGAAATAATTCAAGGATATCCGGACCTCGTTGGTCATCCTGGCCATCAGGACCTGCGGGTCCACCGGCGCCTGGTCCGAACCCGGGATGCGCAGCTGGAACTCCCGGACGAATTGGGACAGGCAATGGTCCACCACCACGATATTCCCGGCTTCCGCGCCCCGCTCGATCAGCGCGATCGTTTCATCCTTGGGCAAAAGATCTTTCGAAACCAGCGCCCGGATCAGGCTTAATGTCCCCGGCTCGCTGATGTTAACGCGCAACGAGGCCCCCTCAAGGATTTTCGTGTAACCCTCCAGGACCGCCTTTTTGATCGCCACAAAAATGACACGGATCCGGCGGATATTCCCTTCAACGATCGTCATGGGATAAAAAGAAAAAGAAAGTTCACTGAGGGCGAACGGCACGTACTTGCTGGCCTCAAAATCCACGACCCCCTTGATCTCGTTGGGCTGCATCCAGGGGATGATAAAAGAGCGGAAGATGATATCTTTCGCCGAAAGGGAAAGGTTCACGGTTGACGCGGGGATTTTCTGCTGACGAAAAACATTTTGAATAAGCGAAATGGTTTCCGCGCCGGCGGTATTAAACGGTCCCGCGGAGGCGCTCCCGCTCCCATTTTCTTTCAAAGGGACGCTGAATGTCCGGCCGGGCTTCCCGGACACCGCCTCAACGAAAGACAACGCTGTCTTTCCCCAAAATACTCCTATTCTCCTGTCTTCGGCCATACGCGCCTATGCCCTGTTGTTAATCTCGACTAACCGTATTAATTGGCCTTGCGGGCCTGGGACCTTAGCCACTTGTCGATCTCTTTTTTATCGAAGCGCCAGACGCCGCCGAGCTTGATACCGGCGAGCTTCTTCTGGTTAAGCCAGTTATAGATGGTCTGCTTCTGCAGTTTTAAATACTTTGCCAGATCCTCGACGTCAAGTAACTGTTTCATCGGCTTTGAGTATTCAATAGTTCTTCTGATCAAGTTCCCTAATATTCACTAGACTTCATTACACTATAATGCTTTTACTTTGTCAAACGATTTGGGACTTATTTTGCGCTAAAGGGTTGGAAACCAAGAAATCCGGGATAATGAGTGAGGAAATGA